>NZ_JAATEP010000067.1:0-53945 GCF_012034275.1 Nonomuraea composti
ATCAGCGATCTAGGTAGCGGTACCAGGGGCCGTTGGTGGGCCCGAAGTGGCGGGCCAGGTCGGCGGGGTCGGCGGCGGCGAGCTGGGCGACGGTGTGCAGGCCGTGGGCGGCCAGCTTGGCGGAGATCTTGGTGCCGATGCCCCAGAGCGCGTCGGTGGGGCGGTGGTTCATGGTGGCGGCCCAGGTCTCGGTGGTGAGGCGGTGGATGCTGGCGGGTTTGGCGAGGCCTGAGGCGAGTTTGGCCTGGTGTTTGTTGTCGCCGATGCCGATGGAGCAGTCGAGGTGGGTGCGGGCGCGTACGGCGTGCTGGAGGTCGGCGGCGAGGGCTTCGGGGTCGTCGGTGGTGGCGCCGAGGAAGGCTTCGTCCCAGCCCCATACTTCGACGTTGATGGGGAATTCGCGCAGGACGGCCATGACGCGGGCTGAGGCGGCCTCGTAGGCGGGCGGGTCGCTGGGCAGGAAGATGGCGTCGGGGCAGCGTCTGAGCGCGGTGCGCAGTGGCGTGCCGGAGTGGATGCCGTGTTCGAGGGCTTCGTAGGTGGCGGTGGCGGCGACGGTGCGGGGCTGGGTGGGGTCGCCGGTGCCGCCGACGACGACGGGTTTGCCGCGGAGTTCGGGGTGGCGCAGGAGCTCGACGGCGGCGATGAACTGGTCGAGGTCGAGGTGCAGGATCCAGTTCCTGGTGGCCATAGGCCCAGTATGGCGCCGCTGTCACAGGGTGGTGAGGAGGGTGTCGTCGCGGTAGAGGAGGGCGCGGCGGGGGACGGCCCAGGCGGGGGTGCCGAGGGGTGGTTCGTCGCCTTCGGGCACGACGGCCTGGATGAGGGTGGCGGGGGTTTCGAGGGTGACGAGGGTGTGGGTGCCGAGATTCTCGTGGACGGAGACGGTGCCGGGGAAGGCGTCGGGGCGTTCGGTGGGGGACAGGGTCATGTATTCGGGGCGGACGCCGTAGGTGAGGTGTCCGTCCTGGACGGGGGCCGGGAGGGGGAGGGTGGCGCCGGCGACGTGGAGGGCGGCGTCCGTGGCGCGGGCGGGCAGCAGGTTCATGGGGGTGGAGCCGATGAAGGAGGCCACGAAGGTGGTGGCGGGGCGGTGGAAGATCTCGGCGGGGGTGGCGACCTGGATCATGCGGCCGGCGGACATGACGGCGATGCGGTCGGCGAGTGCGAGGGCTTCGGCCTGGTCGTGGGTGACGAAGACGGTGGTGACGGCGAGCTCGCGCTGCAGGCGTTTGAGGAAGGTGCGGGCTTCGAGGCGGAGGCGGGCGTCGAGGTTGGACAGGGGTTCGTCGAAGAGGAACGCGGTGGGGTGGCAGGCGATGGCGCGGGCGAGGGCGACGCGTTGCTGCTGGCCGCCGGACAGTTCGGCGGGGCGGCGGTGGAGGAGGTCGGTGAGGCTGAGGCGGGCGGCGACGTCGGCGGCCTTGGCGGTGCGTTCGGCGCGGGGGACCTTCTTGATCCGCAGGGGGTAGGCGATGTTGGTGGTGACGTCCATGTGGGGGAAGATCGCGTAGTCCTGGAAGACCATGGCGACGTCGCGCTGTCCTGGGGGGAGCGGGGTGGCGTCGCGGCCGTCGATGTGGACGGTGCCGCGGGTGGGGGTCTCGAGGCCGGCGATGGTGCGCAGGAGGGTGGTCTTGCCGCAGCCGGAGGGGCCGAGGAGGGCGAAGAACTCGCCGTCGGCGATGGTGAGGTGGATGTCGTCGAGGGCGTGGACGCCGCCGGGGAAGGTCTTGGTGAGGGCGTGCAGGGTGATCACGGGTTCTCCTTGCCCGGCCGGGTCACGTCTTGATGCCTCCGTGGAAGCGGAAGCCGTAGCGCTTGGAGACGAACAGGTACATGGCGACGACGGGCAGGGAGTAGAGCAGGGAGAAGGTGGAGATGAGGTCGAGCTTGGGTGCGCCGCCTTCGGTGTAGAGGGTGTAGAGGATGACCGAGCCGGGGGCCTTTTCCGGGTCTCTGAGCAGGATGAACTGGAACAGGAAGCCGCCCCAGACGCTGGCGAGCGCCCAGACGGCGATGGTGGCCAGGCCGGGCCGGACGAGGGGGATGACGATGTGGCGCAGGATCTGCAGGGGGGTGGCGCCGAAGACGCGGGCGGACTCCTCGTAGGAGGTGGGGGTGTCGTCCATGAAGTCCTTGAGGATGAAGATGGCGGCGGGCAGGAGGCCGCCGGAGACGACGAGGATGACGCCGAGATGGGTGTCGATGAGGCCGAGGCGGGTGGCGAGCTCGAAGATGGGCACCATGGCGGCGGTGCCGGTGACGACGGACGACAGGAGGAGGAGCAGGTAGAGCAGGGCGTCGCGGCCGGGCACGCGGACGCGGGAGAGCGCGTAGGCGGCGAGCGCGGCGAGGACGACGACGAGGGCGGCGGCGCCTCCGCCTTGGATGAGGGAGTTGCGGATGGAGCCGAGGGCGTAGGGGTTGTCGAGGATGGCGGCGAAGTTGCGCAGGGTGAAGTCGGGGAGGGAGGTGGTGATGGCGGGGGTGTCGTCGAAGGGGGCGCTGGCCAGCCACAGCATGGGCAGGGCGAACAGGGCGAGGACGGCGGCGATGACGGTGGTGGTGGCGAGCCTGCCGAGGGTGTGTCGGATCATGCGGGCGGGCCTCCGGCGGCGGCGATCTCCTGGTGACGGTGGCGATGACGGTGGCGTTGGCGGCGGCCGCGCAGGAGCCGCAGGTAGGCGAGGGCGAGGACGAGGTTGATGAGCAGGATGAGGAAGCTGATGGCGGCTCCGGCGCCGAGTTGCCCGTCCTTGAGCGCGACGCGGTAGACGTAGACGGGCAGGATCTCGGAGCGTCCTTCTGGCCCGCCGCCGGTGAGGACGAACGGGGTGAAGTCGTTGAACGTCCACAGGCTGATGAGCAGGAGGTTCGTCAGGATGTGGCGGCGGATGGCGGGCAGGACGACGTCGCGGAGCTGCTGGGGGACGTTCGCGCCGGCGAGGCGGGCGGTTTCGAGGTGGGAGGGCGGCACGTTCTCGAGTGCGGCGGAGTAGAGCATCATCGAGAACGCGGTGCCGCGCCACACGTTGAAGACGATGATCGACAGCAGCGGATGGTCCAGGAGCCAGGCGAGGCCGGGGGTGTGCAGGAGCGCGTTGAGGGTGCCGTCGTCGCGGTCGAGCAGGGCGAACCACAGGAAGCCGACGACGGTGCTGGGCAGGATCCACGACAGCAGCACGACGCCTTCGACGGCGCGGCGCAGGGGGCCGGTGCGGGTGCGCAGGGTCCAGGCGAGGGTGAAGCCGAGGCCGGCCTGGCCGATGACGGCGGAGCCGCCGACGTACAGGACGGTGAGCCACAGCGACGACAGGAAGCGGGGGTCGGTGAGCGCGCCGGTGTAGTTGGCGGTGCCGACGAGCTGGGGGTCGGCGGCGGCGGTGCCGGTGAGGCGGTAGTCGGTGAGGCCTAGGTAGATGGTCCACAGGGCGGGGAAGACGAGGAAGACGGCGATGAGGGTGAGGGCGGGCAGGACGAACGCGATCGCCCTGCCCGTGCCGAGCCCGGCGGCGTCAGCCGCTGACGTTGGCCGCGCCACCGACGATTCCCTCGAGCTTGGCCTGGTAGGCGGTGGCGGCCTCGTCGGCGCTCCTGCCGCTGACGACGGCGGCGGTGGCCTCCTGGAGGGCGGTGGAGACCTGGGGGTAGACGGCGACGCCGGGCCGGTAGGCGGTGAGAGGGAGCACGTCGTCGGCGATGTACTTGAGCATGGGGTCGGCGGTGAGCACCTCGTCGTTGACGTCGGTGCGGGCGCTGATGCGGACCTGCCCGGCGAGCTGCGCCTTGGTGGCGGCGGCTGAGTGCATGAAGGCGAGCAGGTCCCAGGCGAGCCTGGGGTTCTTGGAGAACGGGTTGAGCACGCGTACGGCGCCGCCGGACATGCTGACGTAGTCCTGGCCGCGGATGCCGGAGCCGGGCTGCTTGGCGGGGATCTTGGCGTAGCCGACGGCCTGGTCGCGGTCCTTCATGGGGGCGACGCCGGCCTTGGGCTCGATGACGGAGCGCCAGAAGTAGTCGCTTTCGGCGAGGATGCCGATCTTGCCTTCGGCGAACTGGGCGAAGGACTTGTCGCGGCCCTTGGCCTCCTGCTGGAGCTTGGGGTCGCCGAGGCCGCTGCCGCCGTAGACGCGCTGGTAGAGGCCGAGGGCGTCTTTCATGGCCGGGGAGGCGCCGGTCCATTTGCCGGCGGTGTAGATCTCGGCGCCGGCGCCGGCGAGGAGGGGGAGCAGGCCCTGCATGGTGGTGGCCTCGCCCATGGCGGTGCCGGCGTTGAGCTGGATGGGGGTGGGGACTCCTGCGGCCTTGAGCCGGGTGCCGGCGTCGATGATGTCCTGCCAGCTGCGGGGCTGCCAGGTGGCGGGCAGCCCGGCCTTGGTGAACAGGGTCTTGTTGTAGAACAGGACGCGGCCGTCGGTGCCCTGGGGCAGGCCGTACTTCTTGCCGTCGAAGATGCCGAGGCCCTGCACGGCCTGGGGGATCTGGGACCAGCCCTCCCATTGCTCGACGGTGGCGCCGCCGACCTCGGTGAGGGGTTTGATGTAGCCGGCCTGGGCGAACTCGCCGACCCAGATGCCGTCGAGGTCGATGACGTCGGCGCCGGTCCTGGACTTGAGGTCGAGCGCGATCTTGGTCTTGTACTGTTCGTCGTCGACGCCGCTGGGCTGGAAGAGGACCTTGACGTTGGGGTGGGTCTTCTCGAACTCGGGGATCACCCACTGCTTGATCCATTGGGCGGATTCGGCGTTCTTGCCGCCTTCGATGGAGTTGGCGGCGATGGTGAGGGTGGTGCTGCTGTCGCCGGGGCCGCCGCCGGTGCCGCAGGAGGTGAGGGCGAGTGCGGCGATGACCCCGATCAGCGCGGGCCGGCTGGGGAGTCGCATGTGTCGGCCTTCCTGTTCAGGACGTGCAGACATACCGACAATCGCATGGGCGGTGGCGGGCGTAAAGAAACGATCCGAACACGGACCTTCGGCACGCGAGGTGTCTTATTGGGCTATTCAGCCGCGTTGTGACGGGTGGTTCGCCGTGAGCTGATCGTGGGAAGTGCAGACAGCAACCCAACATGAGTAGGGTCGCCCTAGGAACACTGAACGTTTGGAGGGAGTCGCGTGGCATCGCACAGGGATCTGCCCGCCGGCTTGATGAACCAGCTCTTCCAGAACACCGGAAGTTCCTCGTTCACAGAGTTTGTCGGCTCGTACGCGCCTGAGTTGCTGCCGCGGCGGGGTGAGGTGCTGGCCACGCCGATCGGTGACCAGGTTCCGCACGCGACCACGATCGTGGCCGCCACCTTCGCCGGTGGCGTGGTCATGGCGGGCGACCGTCGGGCGACGTCGGGCAACATCATCTCGCAGCGTGACGTGGAGAAGGTGTTCCGCGCCGACGACTATTCGTGCATGGGCATCGCGGGCACGGCCAGCACGGGCATCGAGTTCGCCCGCCTCTACCGGGTGGAGCTGGAGCACTACGAGAAGGTCGAGGGCCGCTCCATGTCGGTCCAGGGCAAGGCCAACCGGCTCGCCACCATGATCAGGGGCAACCTCGCCATGGCGATGCAGGGCCTGGTGGTGGTGCCGCTGTTCGCCGCCTACGACCCCGACCGCGACGAGGGGCGCATCTTCAGCTACGACGTGGCGGGCGGGCCGTACGAGCGGGAGAGGTTCGACGCGATCGGGTCCGGCTCGATCTTCGCACGCGGGTCGCTGAAGAAGCTCTACCGCGACGGCGCGTCGGCCGACGACATGGTGATGACGCTGATCCAGGCGCTGTACGACGCCGCCGACGACGACTCGGCGACCGGCGGGCCGGACGTGACGAGGAAGATCTGGCCCATCGTGTCGGTGATCGACGCCGACGGCTTCCGCCGCCTGTCGGAGGAGGAGGTCTCCGGCTACGTCCAGCAGATGCTCGACGCCCGGATGATCTCGCCCGACGGCCCCATCGCCCCGCTGCGCTAGAAAGGACCTCCACACGTGTCCATGCCTTTCGGATATGCGTCCCCCGAGCAGATCATGCGGGACAAGGCCGACTACGCGCGCAAGGGCATCGCGCGGGGCCGGTCCGTGGTCGTCCTGCAGTACGTGGACGGCATCCTGTTCGTCGCGCCCAACCCGTCGCGGGCGCTGCACAAGATCAGCGAGATCTACGACCGCATCGGCTTCGCGGCGGTGGGCCGCTACAACGAGTTCGAGGAGCTGCGGCTCGGCGGCATCCGCTACGCCGACATCAACGGCTACACCTACGACCGCTCCGACGTGACCGGCCGCGGCCTGGCCAACCTCTACGCCTCCAACCTCGGCCGCATCTTCACCGAGTCGATCAAGTCGCTGGAGGTGGAGGTCGTCGTCGCCGAGGTGGGCGACACCAAGGAGGGCGACGCCATCTACCGGCTGACCTTCGACGGGTCGGTCTTCGACGAGCACGGCTTCGCGGCCATGGGCGGGCAGGCCGAGGCCGTCGCGGGCCGGCTGAAGGAGCGCTACCGCGAGTCGATGTCGCTGGCCGACGCGCTGGAGGTGGCGCTGACCGCGCTGACCGAGCCGGGGGGTGAGCGGCCGCCGGTGGCGCAGCTCGAGGTGGCGGTGCTCGATCGCAACCGGGAGCACCGCAAGTTCCTGCGGCTGACGGGGGCGCGGCTGGAGCGGCTGCTCGCCCAGACCAGCAACCCCCCGTCGGCGACCGCCACACCGCCCGCGGCGCCCGCTGAGGGCTCCGGTGACACGCCGCCGCCCACGGGGCCTGAGGGAGACGTGGACGACGGTTCCTCGCCGCTGTAGGGCGATCACGGACGTTCTCGGCGGGGCCGCCACGCCGGCCCACGGACGTTCTCGCTGGGGGCCGCGCACCGGCCCGCGGACGTTCTCGACGGGGGCCGCCATGGCGGCCCCCGTCGCCTTGCGGGGGTGTGACCTGTTTCACTTCCGGCCGCCCGAACTCCGGCCGATGATCGCGGATCTCAAGATCTGTGAACACTCCCTTGCGTGGCCTGCTGGCGGCTGGTGCCGCGGCGGCCGTGATGCTGACGAGCGGCGTGGCGGCCGAGGCGGCCACCGCGTTCCCCACGTACAAGGCGCCGGAGATCTTCGGCACCAGCTTCCAGGCGGACCCGGAGCACGACTTCACCAAGGGCATCCACCCGCGCCACGACGGCATCCTGCGCGGCTGGCTCACCTACGTGAAGGGCGGCGTCGCCGAGTACGAGCCGATCAGGTGGAAGAAGGACACCCGCACCGAGGGGTACTTCGAGGGCCCGCCCGAGGGCAGCACCATGGCGTACTCCTCGCCCATCGCCAAGGACGTCGTGTTCCTGTCGGCGTACGGCTGCAAGGTGACCGGCCAGGACCTCACCGTCGACCGCAGGACGGGTCTGGGCGCCAAGCGGTGCTCCCGGGCGACGCTGATCAAGCGGCACGCCAAGGCGGGCCACCCGTCCCTCATCACCGTCCACAAGGGGAAGATCGTCCAGGTCCAGGAGATCTACACCCCCTGACGGCGCGCGGCGGCACCCGCGCCCAGTGGGGGCGGGCACGGGTGCCCGAGCAGGCCAGGATGGGGGACATAGCGGTCATCGGCGGGGCTGAAGGGAAAACACCTGCGAAGATCTCTCCCGCTCGCCGATCCGTGGGCATAGTGTGAGGTGATGGATCGTCGCATCTTCGGGCTGGAGAACGAGTACGGTGTGACCTGCACGTTCAGGGGGCAGCGCAGGTTGTCCCCCGACGAGGTCGCGCGCTACCTGTTCCGGCGGGTCGTGTCCTGGGGCCGATCGAGCAACGTCTTCCTCCGCAACGGCGCACGCCTGTACCTCGACGTGGGCAGCCATCCTGAATACGCAACCCCCGAATGTGACAACGTCATCGAGCTCGTCACCCACGACAAGGCCGGCGAGCGCATCCTCGAGGGCCTGCTCGTCGACGCCGAGAAGCGGCTGCGCGAAGAGGGCATCGCGGGTGACATCTACCTGTTCAAGAACAACACCGACTCGGCCGGAAACTCCTACGGCTGTCACGAGAACTATCTGGTCGGCCGGCACGGCGAGTTCGGCCGGCTGGCGGACGTGCTGATCCCGTTCCTGGTGACCCGGCAGATCGTGTGCGGGGCGGGCAAGGTGCTGCAGACGCCGCGCGGCGCCGTCTACTGCGTCTCGCAGCGGGCCGAGCACATCTGGGAGGGCGTCTCCAGCGCGACCACGCGCTCGCGCCCGATCATCAACACCCGTGACGAGCCGCACGCCGACGCCGAGCGGTTCCGCCGCCTGCACGTCATCGTCGGCGACTCCAACATGAGCGAGACCACGATGCTGCTCAAGGTCGGCGCCACCGACCTGGTGCTGCGCATGATCGAGTCCGGCACGGTGATGCGCGACCTGAGCCTGGAGAACCCGATCCGGGCCATCCGCGAGGTCTCCCACGACATGACCGGCCGGCGGCGGGTCCGGCTGGCCAACGGGCGCGAGGCGTCGAGCCTGGAGATCCAGCAGGAGTACCTGTCGAAGGCGAAGGACTTCGTCGACCGTCGCGGCGGCGACGCGATCGCCCACCGGGTGCTGGAGCTGTGGGAGCGCACCCTGAACGCGGTCGACACCGGCAACCTCGACCTGGTCTCTCGGGAGATCGACTGGGTGACCAAGTACCAGCTCATCGAGCGCTACCGGCGCAAGTACGACCTGCCGCTGTCCTCGCCGCGGGTGGCGCAGCTCGACCTGGCCTACCACGACGTGCACCGCAAGCGCGGCCTGTACTACCTGCTGCAGAAGCGCGGCTCGGTGGAGCGGGTGGCGTCCGACCTGAAGATCTTCGAGGCGAAGTCGGTGCCGCCGCAGACGACCAGGGCGCGGCTGCGCGGCGAGTTCATCCGCAAGGCGCAGGAGAAGCGCCGCGACTTCACCGTCGACTGGGTGCACCTGAAGCTGAACGACCAGGCGCAGCGCACGGTGCTGTGCAAGGACCCGTTCCGCAGCGTGGACGAGCGGGTGGACAAGCTGATCGCGGGCATGTAGGCGGCGGCGCGGCGCGGCCCGCGGGGTGGCCCGCGGCGCGGCCCGCAGGGTGGTCCGCGGGGCGGCGTTCACTTCCGCGGGTTTACCTCCGCGTTTACCTCGGGCCTACCGGGCTGTCGGGTAGTGTGGCGCGAATCTGACGTCTTTTCCGAGGGAAACCCATGCGCCGCGCCTTGGCCGTACTGGCCGCCGTGCCATTGATCTTGTCCGCCGCAGCGTGCGGCTCCGAGGGCGCCACCACCGGCGCCACCACGAGCACCGCAACGAGCACCGCCACCGGCACGGCCGCCGCCGCCCCGTCGGGGGTCAAGGTCACCGGGAACGTGGGCGCCAAGCCCACGGTGACCTTCCCCGCGGGCTCGCCCGCCACGAAGTCGTCCTACGAGGTGATCCAGCCGGGCACCGGCACCGGCGTCAAGTCGGGCGACCGCGTGATCGTCAACCTCACCGTCTACAACTGGGACGGCAAGGGCAACGCCGTCCAGGGCTCCTCCTACGACACCAAGGCGCCGGAGACCATCGCGGTCAACGAGCAGCTGCCGCAGGTGCTGCAGGAGGGCTTCACCAAGGTCAAGCACGGCGGCCGGCTGCTGGCCGTGCTGGCCAACGACTCCGCCGTGCAGCAGCAGGCGACGACGCCGGCCGAGCCGACCAAGGTGTTCGTGTTCGACGTGGTGGGCACGCAGCCGGCCGCGCTGAAGGCGGCGAGCGGCAAGGAGACCGGCGAGTCCATCAAGGGCGTCACGGTGACGAACCCGGGCGGCGAGAAGGCGCCCACGCTGAGCACGAAGACCGGCGAGAAGCCGCCCAAGGAGCTCGTCGTCAAGACGGTCATCCAGGGCACGGGCGCGAAGGCGAAGGCCAGCCAGACGCTCGTCGTGCACTACACGGGCAAGATCTGGGGCACCGACCAGCAGTTCGACTCGAGCTGGGAGCGGGGCCAGCCGGCCGAGTTCCCGCTCGCGCAGGTGATCCAGGGCTGGCAGAAGGGCCTGGCGGGGGTGCCGGTCGGCAGCCGCGTCGTCATGAGCATCCCGCCGGACCTCGGCTACGGCAGCCAGGAGCAGCAGGGCATCCCGGCCAACAGCACGCTGGTGTTCGTGGTGGACGTCCTGGGCGCCTACTGACGGGCGCGGTCGTGGCGCGGTAGCATCGCGAGCCCGGCGGCACACCCCGCATGCGCGGGGCAGCCGCCGGGCCGTTCCGCGTGCTGGGAGGACCGATGCGCCGTGCCGCCGCGTCACTGCTGCCGGCCCCGCTGCCGCTGGTCCCGTTGCTGCTGGTCCCGTTGCTGCTGGTCCCGTTGCTGCTGGCCGGCTGCACGAGCGAGGCCGCGCAGGAGCTGGACCTGAAGGTGGGCGGCGCGTTCGGCGCCCGCCCGACGATCGACTTCCCCGACGGCAGGCCCCTGTCCGGGCTGCAGGTGGACGAGCTGACCACGGGCAAGGGCGAGCCGCTCGGCGCCGGCGACGTGGCCATCGTGCAGTACACCGCGCACGTCTGGGACGGCCGCGACAACCGCCTGGTGGACTCCAGCTTCACCCGGGGCACCCCGGCGGCGTTCCCGCTGGGCGGGCTGCTGCCGGGCCTGGAGCGGGCGCTGAAGGGCCGCAGGGTGGGCAGCCGGGTGATCGCCGCCATCCCGCCCGAGTACGGGTTCGGCGCGAACCCGCCGCAGGGCGTGCCCGCGGGCGAGGAGTTGTTCTACGTCGTCGACATCCTCGGCGCCCACCGCAAGGCGGCCTCGGTCGAGGCGCGCGGCGGCTCGCTGGCGGGCGTGCGCGTCGGCGGCGGCGCCCGGCCGGCGCTGGCGGTGCCCGCGGGCCGGCCGCCCGCCAGGTTCGCGGCCAAGGTGCTGGCCAGGGGCGACGGGCGGGCGGCGCGGCCGGGGCAGCTCGTCGTCACCCAGTACGAGGCGGCCGTGTGGAGCCGCCGCCGCGTCTTCGACGCCACCTGGGCGAGCGGCGGGCCGAAGGCGTTCAAGCTGGGCGACGGCAGCGTGATCAGGGCGTGGGACAAGGCGCTGGCGGGCGTGCCCACGGGCAGCCGCGTCCTGATGATCGTCCCGCCCGCCGACGGGTACGGCGGCGCCGGCAACCCGGCGTTCGGCATCAAGGGCTCCGACACCCTCGTCTTCGTCGTGGATCTCCTCGCGGCCTACTGAAGCCGGATGACGTCCCGCACGGCCGCGCGCGGCGCGGAAGCTTTCGTAGACTCGCCGCTGTGAGTAGCGACGACGCCGTGAGTGGCGACGACATCGAGGCGCTGGCCCTCCTGCACGACCCGGTCCGCCGCAGCCTGTACGACGTCGTCGCCTCCCGGGGCGGCGACGTCGGCCGGGGAGAGGCCGCCGAGGCGGCGGGCGTGTCCAGGACGCTGGCCGGTCACCATCTGGACAAGCTGGTGGAGGCGGGGCTGCTGGAGAGCGGGTTCCGCCCGCAGGAGAAGAAGGGGCCGGGCAGCGGCCGGCCGGCGAAGGTGTATCGCCGGGCCAGGGGCGAGCGGTCGGTGAGCCTGCCGCCGCGCGACTACGTGACGCTCGCCTCGGTGCTGGCGGACGTGGTGGAGGTGCTCGGCGCCGAGGAGCGGGCCGAGGAGGTGGCGCGCGGCGCGGGCGCGCGGATCGGCGGGCGGCACCGGGGGGAGCCGGTGGAGCGGGTGCTGGGCGAGCGCGGTTACGAGCCGTACGTGGAGGGCGGGAGGGTGCGGCTGCGCAACTGCCCGTTCCACGTGCTGGCCGAGGAGCAGCCGCTGCTGGTGTGCTCGATGAACCTGGCGCTGTGCCAGGGGCTGCTGGAGGGGCTGGGTGACGATCCGGGGCGGGCGGTGCTGGATCCGCGGCCGGGGGAGTGCTGCGTCTCTCTAAAACAAATAGACGTTGACATAGAAGGCGGGTGATGGTGTGCTGAGCACCATGACTTCGCCTGCCCTGCACCTCGCCGAGCTCAACATCGCCCACCTGCGCGCCCCCGTCGACAGCCCCGAGATGGCCGAGTTCGTCGCGCAGCTCGAACCGATCAACGCCGTCGCCGACACCGCGCCCGGGTTCGTGTGGCGGCTCAAGGAGAGCGAGAGCGACCCCACCGCCACCGTCGTGCACGAGTACGGCGACCACCTGCTGATCAACTTCTCGGTGTGGGAGTCGCTGGAGGCGCTGTGGAACTACACCTACCGCAGCGAGCACCTGGCCGTGCTGCGGCGGCGCAGGGAGTGGTTCCTGCGCATGATGGAGCCCTACATGGTGATGTGGTGGGTGCCCGCCGGTGAGATCCCCACGCTGGCCGAGGGCATGCGGCGGCTCGAACGCCTCAAGGCCGAGGGGCCCGGCCCCGAGGCGTTCACGTTCAAGGACTCCTACGCCAGCAGCGAGGCCGTCAGCCTGCCCGCCGCCGCCGAGGCCAGGAAGTAGGCCAGGTCCTCCTCCAAGCCCCGGCCCATCGTCGACAGCCGCACCGGCGACGACTCCAGGGCCTCGCGCAGGCCGTCCACCGGCACCGGCACCAGGCGGTGCCGGACGGCCAGCAGCTCGGCCTGGTCCCTGACCCGCACCCCGAACTCGCCCGGCAGGTCCGGCACCGGCACCTGGGCGGGCGACAGCGCCACCCGGCCGTAGGCGGTCAGCGAGTGGTGCGAGACGCCGTAGTGGCGCTCGCGCCGGTCGCCCTCGCTGACCCGCAGCGCCGCCACCGGCCGCCCCCGCAGCACGCCCGCCGCGTTGACCGCCTCGCCCGCCGCCACGCCGGAGAAGCCCCACCGGGTGCCCGTGCCCAGGTTGCCGGGCCCCTGCGTGACGATCGCCACGTCGGCCTCCAGCACGTGCCGGGCCGCCAGCAGCCCCGTGTGCACGGTGACCGCCTCCAGGTCGCCGCCGAACGACTGGCCCACCGTCACCACGCCCGCCAGCCAGCCGGCCTCCCGCAGCCGGGCCGCCGCCATGGAGAACCACACGGGCAGCGCCCCGCCGTCCTGCATCACGTACGCCACCCGCACGCCCGGCCTGGCCTCGTACAGGCCGCACAGGATCGGCGCCAGCGCCGAGTGCAGATCCGCCACGATCACCGGCATGTCCTCCAGCGAGTCGGCCTCCCGCAACCTGGCGTGATGCGGCGAATCCTGCTCGTCGGTGCCCTGCACCGTGGCCTGCAGCGGGGTGTACCTGGCCTTCACCAGGTGGCCGGGACCGTCGGGATCTTCCGGCAAACGGTTCGGGACGGCCACCACCATGGCGTAACCTCCCGTACCGAGACCCATCGCGAGCGCGGTCGTGTTGAGCAGCACCTCATCGCCGGGTTCCGGGCGGCCCACCAACGGTGGATACGCCAGCGCCCGGCACTCCCCTTCGGGGACGGTGACGTCCAGCTCCACCGCTCCCGGCCACTCGCGTCGGATCCGTACGACCTCGCCCTTGCGCCATCTGATCACGGGGGCAGGGTAGCGTCGATGAAGGAGGAGTGAGGCAGATGTCGCGCCGGAAGACAGAGCGGTTGCTCAATCTCGTGATCTGCCTGCTCGCCACCCGGCGCCCGCTGTCGGCCGAGCAGATCCGCCAGGCCGTCCCCGGCTACGACCGTGACGGCGACGAGGCGTTCCAGCGCATGTTCGAGCGGGACAAGAACGAGCTGCGCGAGATCGGCATCCCCATCGACGTCGTGCGCGACCCGTGGGAGGACGAGCCGGGCTACCGGATCGAGCGGGAGTCCTACGAGCTGCCGGAGATCACGCTGGAGCCCGACGAGGCCGCCGTGCTGGGCCTGGCCGCCCAGGTGTGGCAGCGCGCCAGCCTGGCCGAGGCCGCCTCGGGGGCGCTGCTGAAGCTGCGGGCCGGCGGCGTGGCGACCGACCAGCCCGTCGGCACGGGCGCGCTGGAGCTGCGCGTCGACACCCGCGACCCCGCCTTCCCCGCGCTGTGGGACGCGGTGCGCGACCGGCGCGTGGTCCGCTTCGACTACCGCAGTGCCGGCAGCGAGACCGTGCGCAGCCGCACCGTCGAGCCGTGGGGCGTGGTCAGCCGGCGCGGCCGGTGGTACCTGGCGGGCTACGATCGTGACAGGGACGCGCCGCGCGCCTTCCGGCTCAGCCGCATCACCGGGCAGGTGAGCACGGTCGGCAGGCCGGGCGCCGTCGAGGTGCCCGAGGGCGTCGACCTGCGGGCCATGGTGGGCTTCCCCGACGAGACGACCGACGAGCGGGTCGCCGTCGTCCGCGTGCGCCAGGGGGCGTGCGAGGGGCTGCGGCAGCTCGCCAGGGCCGTGCACCCCGGCGCCGGCGGGTGGGACGAGGCCGAGCTGGCCTTCACCGACCCCGAGCGGCTGGCCGGGTGGATGGCCAGCCTCGGCGCCGACGTCGAGGTGGTCGAGCCGCCGGACGCCCGCGAGGCGGTCATCCGGCGATTGAAGGGGGCTCTGGCATGAGTGGTTCTGCGGATCGGCTGCCGCGGTTGCTGGCGCTGGTGCCGTACCTGATGTCCCACCCGGGGGCGCAGGTCGGCGAGGTGGCCGACGTGTTCGGGCTGAGCGAGAAGCAGCTCATCGACGACCTGCAGCTCGTGTGGATGTGCGGGCTGCCCGGCCACACGCCCGGCGACCTCATCGACGTCTCCTGGGACGGCGGCGAGATCATCATCGACAACGCCGACACCATCGCCAGGCCGTTGCGCCTCGGCATCGACGAGGCCAGCGCGCTGCTGGTCGCGCTGCGCATGCTGGCCGCCACCCCCGAGCTGGCGGAGGTGCCGGGCGACGCGCTGCCGCGCGTCATGGCCAAACTGGAGCAGGCCGCGGGCGAGGGCGCCGCCACCGTCAGCACCCAGGTGGCCGTGGACGTCGAGGCCGCGCCCGACGCGCTGCCCCGCGTGCGCGAGGGCCTGACCAGGGGCCGGCGGCTGTCGCTGCGCTACTACGTGCAGGGCCGCGACGAGGTGACGCCGCGCGAGGTCGACCCGATGCGGCTCGTCGTCGTCGACGGCCGCGCCTACCTGGAGGGCTGGTGCTACCGGGCCGAGGCGATGCGGCTGTTCCGGCTCGACCGGGTGCTCGGAGTGGACGTCCTCGACGTGCCCGCCGACCCGCCGGCCGAGGCCGAGCCGCGCGACGTGACCGCCGGCGTGTTCCGCCCGTCGCCGACCGACGAGCTGGTCGAGCTGGAGCTGAGCGCGGCCGGGCGGTGGGTGGCCGAGTACTACCCGTGCGAGCAGGTCACCGAGCTGGGCGAGGGGCGGCTGCGGGTGGCGCTGCGGGCCCGTGACGAGGACTGGATACTCAAGCTGGCGCTGCGCCTGGGTGACACCGGCCGGGTCGTCTCGCCGCCCGAGATGGCCGAGACCGTGCGCCAGGAGGCCGAGCGGGCCCTGGCCCTGTACGCTCACCACTCATGACCTGGATCTTCCTGTCGGCGGGGCTGGGGGTGGCGGGGCTGATCGTGCTCGGCGTCGCCGGTGCCCGAGTCGCCGTCGCGGCACGTACTCTGAAGAGGGAAATCGCCGCGGCGCACGCGCAGCTTGAGCCAAGGCGGGCCAGATTGGCGGGCCAAGGGGATGAGACCACGCCCCGGGCAGCGTACGATCGTGGCTGAAACAGGCACTCGCTCACAAAAGGACGTTTCATGCCGAACCTCGGAGTTCCTGAACTTCTGATCATCGCACTCGTGCTCGTGCTGCTGTTCGGGGCGAAGAAGCTGCCCGAGATGGCCCGGGGCGTCGGCCGGTCGCTGCGCATCTTCAAGTCGGAGACCGCCAAGCTGCGTGACGACGACGACGTCGAGGCCCAGCACCACGTCCAGGCCCAGGCGCAGGCCCCGGCGCAGCCGCAGCCCCAGCCCGTGCAGCCGCAGCAGATCCCGGCCGCCCCGGCGCCCGCTCCTGCCCCGGCTCCGGCACTGTCGGCCGAGGAGCAGGCCCGCCAGCTCGAGGAGCAGGCCGCCAGGCTGCGCGCCAGCGCCGCCTCGCAGGCCGACAAGCCCGCCTGACCCCCTATCCCTCCTCGTCACCTGGACTGCTAGATGGCGCTGCTCAAACGGTCGAGCAAGCCGGCACCCGACCCCGAGGGTCGCATGCCGCTGATGGAGCATCTGCGGGAGCTGCGCAACCGCCTGGTCATCGCGCTGCTCGCCATGGTCGTGGGCATCGTGGTGGGCTTCTTCGTCTTCGACCCGGTGTGGGCGTTCATCAAGGAGCCGTTCTGCGAGACGCCGGCGGCCGGTCAGCTCCGCCCCGGTGAGTGCACGCTCATCTTCAGCGGCATCTTCCAGTCGTTCTTCCTGACGCTGAAGGTCGCGGCCCTGGTCGGGATCGTCGTGTCCTCACCCGTCTGGCTGTACCAGATCTGGGCGTTCGTCACGCCCGCCCTCTACCGCAACGAGAAGAAGTACTCCTTCGCCTTCCTCGGGCTGGCGATCCCGCTGTTCCTGCTCGGCACGGCGCTGGCGTACGTCATCATGGACACCAGCCTCGCGATCCTGCTCGGGTTCGCGCCCAGCGACACCGTCGCGGCCGTGCAGATCGACGAGT
This sequence comes from Nonomuraea composti, assembly GCF_012034275.1. Lineage (NCBI taxonomy): Bacteria > Bacillati > Actinomycetota > Actinomycetes > Streptosporangiales > Streptosporangiaceae > Nonomuraea > Nonomuraea composti. Next base: position 16,509 of record NZ_JAATEP010000067.1, read on the forward strand.
ACCTCAGCTACGTGCTGATCATGCTGGTGATCTTCGGCATCTCGTTCGAGCTGCCGCTGCTGCTGGTGTTCCTCAACATCATCGGCGTCCTGTCCCACGCCACGGTCAAGAAGCACCGCCGTACGGTCGTCTTCATCATGTTCGTCTTCGGCGCGGTCATCACGCCCGGCGGCGACCCGCTGACGATGATGGCGCTGGCGGCGCCGATGGTCGTGCTGTACTTCCTGGCCGAAGGCTTCATGTTCCTGCGTGAGCGGCGCCTGCCGAACACCGAGGACTTCTCCCACCTGTCCGACGACGAGGCTTCGCCCCTGGTCGAGGACCACGCGCCGGTCGGCGACCCGGCTCCGCTGGACGACCCGGCGCCGCTCGACGACGATCCGCCCGGATCCGGTAGGCGGTAGGGCAAGCCGATAAGGGCATTCCGGTTGCGTCCGGCAGGCGATACATTCCGGGCGTGGCCTCCTCACCGCACCTCGCCCTGCTGGTCAATCCCGCCGCGCGCGGCGGGCGTACGCTGCGCCTGCTCGAGCCCGTGGCACGGCGGCTGCGTGCCGGAGGGGCCGAGCTGTCGGTGATCGTCGGCGACGACCCCACCGACGCGATGGAGCGGGCCTGCACCGCCGTCTCCGAGCGCCCCGACGCGCTCGTGGCCTTCGGCGGCGACGGCCTCGTGCACCTGGCCGTGCAGGCGGTGGCCGGCACCGACGTGCCGCTCGGCATCATCCCCGCGGGCACCGGCAACGACTTCGCCGCCGCGCTCGGCCTGCCCCGCGGCGATCTGGTGGCCGCCGCCGCGACCGTGCTGCGCATGAAGCCGCGCCTGGTGGACGCCGCGCACATCCGCACGGGCGGCGCCGAGGAACTGTTCGCCGGGGTGGCGTGCTGCGGGTTCGACTCGCGCGTCAACGAGCGGGCCAACCGGCTCACCTGGCCGCCCGGCATGGCCCGCTACATGGTGGCCACGGCGCGGGAGCTGCGCTCGTTCCGGCCGGTCCCGTTCCGCCTCACGCTGGACGAGGACGAGGTGATCGAGCGGGAGGCCATGCTGGTGGCGGTGGCCAACACGCGCTCGTACGGGGCGGGGATGCGGGTCTGCCCCGACGCCAGGCCTGACGACGGGCTGCTGGACGTGGTGACGATCGGGGCCCTGTCCAGGGCGGAGTTCCTGCGCGTCTTCCCGAGCGTGTACCGGGGGCGGCACGTGACGCATCCGGCCGTGTCGGTACGGCGGGTGCGCGGCGTCCGGATCGAGGCCGAGGAGCTGGTCGCCTACGCCGACGGGGAGCGGATCGGCGCGGTCCCGGTGCACTGCGAGGTGCGGCCGGGCGCGCTGCGCGTCCTCGTCTGAAATCTACTTCGTAAAGGCGCCGGAGCCGGATCGCCGCAGCAGAGCCGGAATGGGCGGGACGGACCGGAATGGCGATTTCGGTAGGCTGGCGGGTATGACAACGCCAGCGGAACGCTACGCGGCCTTCCGTCAGAAGCACGGGGACGACGGGGCCGCTCTCAGATCGTTCCGAGGTCTCTACGACTTCGAGCTGGACGACTTCCAGCTCGACGCCTGCAGGGCCCTGGAAGCCGGCGACGGGGTGCTGGTCGCGGCGCCCACGGGCTCGGGCAAGACGGTCGTGGGCGAGTTCGCCGTCCACCTGGCCCTGGAGCAGGGCCTCAAGTGCTTCTACACGACGCCCATCAAGGCGCTGTCGAACCAGAAGTACAACGACCTGGTCAAGCGCTACGGCACCGCCAAGGTCGGCCTGCTGACCGGCGACAACAGCGTCAACGGCGAGGCGCCCATCGTGGTCATGACGACCGAGGTGCTGCGCAACATGCTCTACGCCGGGTCGGCGACGCTGGCCGGGCTGGGGTTCGCGGTGATGGACGAGGTCCACTACCTGGCCGACCGGTTCAGGGGCGCGGTGTGGGAGGAGGTCATCATCCACCTGCCCGACTCGGTGCGGCTGGTCGCGCTGTCGGCGACGGTCAGCAACGCCGAGGAGTTCGGCGAGTGGATGGGCGAGGTGCGCGGCGACACGACGGTGATCGTCGACGAGCACCGGCCGGTGCCGCTGTGGCAGCACATGATGGTCGGCAACCGCATCTACGACCTGTTCATGACCGACGACCTGACACCGCGCATCAACCCGACGCTGATGCGGGTCACGCGTGACGCCGAGCGGCTGACGGCGGGGCGGGGCCGGCGCGGCTACGGCCGGCCGCAGCGCTCGCGCCCGCCGGACCGGGTGCAGGTGATCGAGAAGCTGGACAGCGAGGGGCTGCTGCCGGCGATCACGTTCATCTTCTCGCGGGCGGGCTGCGACGCGGCGGTGCAGCAGTGCCTGCACGCGGGCATCCGGCTGACCACCGACCGCGAGCGGCACGAGATCAGGCAGCTCGTGGACGAGCGCACGGCGCACCTGCCCGACGAGGACCTCGCGGTGCTGGGCTACCTGGAGTGGCGCGACTGCCTGGAGCGGGGCCTGGCGGCGCACCACGCGGGCATGCTGCCGGCCTTCAAGGAGGTCGTGGAGGAGCTGTTCACGCGCGGGCTGGTCAAGGCGGTGTTCGCGACCGAGACGCTGGCGCTGGGCATCAACATGCCGGCCCGCAGCGTGGTGATCGAGAAGCTCGACAAGTGGAACGGCGAGACGCACGCCGACCTGACGCCGGGGGAGTACACCCAGCTCACCGGCCGGGCCGGGCGGCGCGGCATCGACGTCGAAGGCCACGCGGTGGTGCTGTGGCAGCCGGGCATGGATCCGCTGTCGGTGGCGGGGCTGGCGGGCACCCGTACGTATCCGCTGCGCTCCAGCTTCCAGCCGTCGTACAACATGGCGGTCAACCTCGTCGGCCAGTTCGGCCGCGAGCGCGCCAGGACGCTGCTGGAGGAGTCGTTCGCGCAGTTCCAGGCCGACCGGGCGGTCGTGGGGCTGGCCAAGCAGCTGCGCAAGCACGAGGAGGCGCTGGAGGGCTACCAGGAGGCCATGACGTGCCACCTGGGCGACTTCCCCGAGTACGCGGCCTTGCGGCGGCGCCTGTCGGACCGGGAGGCGGAGCTGTCGCGCCAGCGGGGCGCGGCGCGGCGGGCGGCGGCGGTGCGCTCGCTGGAGGCGTTGCAGCCCGGCGACGTCATCCGGGTGCCGGGCGGGCGCCGGGCGGGGCTGGCGATCGTGCTGGACCCGGGCCGCAACCCGCGCGGTCACGGGCCGAGCCCGCTGGTGCTGACGATCGGCAAGCAGATCAAGAAGCTCGACCCGGCCGACTTCCCCGTGCCGGTGGAGCCGCTGGAGAAGCTGCGCATCCCGAAGAACTTCAACGGCCGCTCGCCGAAGGAACGCGCCAACCTCGTCTCGACGCTGCTGGCCAAGATCGGTGATCGCGATCTGGGCAAGCCGGTGCGGGCGCGCGACCACACGGTGGAGGACGACGAGATCAACGAGCTGCGCCGGCTGATCCGCCAGCACCCGTGCCACGGCTGCGACGAGCGGGAGGACCACGCGCGCTGGGCGGAGCGCTACTACAAGCTGCTGCGCGAGACCGAAGGGCTGCGGCGCCGCGTCGAGGGCCGCTCGCACGTCATCTCCCGGACGTTCGACCGGATCTGCTCGGTGCTGGAGCAGCTCGGCTACCTCGACGGCGAGACCGTCACCGACGAGGGCCGGCGGCTGGGCCGCCTCTACACGGAGCTGGACCTGCTGACCGCCGAGTCGCTGCGCAAGGGCCTGTGGGAGGAGCTCGACCCGGCGGAGCTGGCGGCGTGCGTGTCGGCGCTGGTGTTCGAGTCGCGGGCGTCCGACGACACCCGCCGCCCGAAGATCCCCGCCGGGCGGGCTCAAGACGCGCTGTCGGCGATGATCCGGCTGTGGGGGGAGCTGGAGGGCATCGAGTCCGACCACGGGCTGTCCACGATCAGGGAGCCCGATCTCGGGTTCGCGTGGGCGGCGTTCCGGTGGACCAAGGGGCACAGCCTCGACGCGGTGCTCATGGAGGGCGTCAACGGCAACGAGCTGGCGGCCGGTGACTTCGTGCGGTGGATCAAGCAGCTGATGGACCTGCTCGGCCAGCTCGGCAACGCGGCGCCGCCCGGCAGCAAGATCAAGCAGACGGCGGTGAAGGCGATGGACGCGATGCGGCGGGGCGTGGTGGCGTACTCGTCGCTGACCTGATCGCGGGGCGCGCGGCCTGCGCTCGTCCCAGGGTCCTGTCCCGGGCCCTGGGACACGATGGCGCAGGCCCCATATCACGGCGTTATGGGCACATTGGGAGGTATCAAGTGGGTCTGCTGATGTCAGCCTGAGGGCACCCCCAGCCGGCCGGGGCTCGTCCACTCCACCCCCTGAGGAGCAACGAGCGTGAACCCCAAGCTCAGGCTGGGCGCTGCCGCCCTTCTCGCGTTAGCCCTGGCCGTCACCGCACCGGCGGGAGCCACGAGCGCGAGCGTCCGGGCGGCCGATCCGCCGTCACCCTCCGAGCGCGGCGCCGCGGTGGCGACCGCGCAGCGCGTCATCGCCGCCGGCCGGCCGCAGCTCCTGGCCGCCGATCAGGACGCCTTCTCGCTGGCGTCGTCCGTCCCGGGCGTCAACGGCATCCAGCACCTGACGTACGCGCGTACCCACGCCGGGCTGCCTGTCTACGGCGGCGAGGTCGTCGTCACGACCGACAGGTCCGGAAGGGCCGTCAGCGCGGTCGGCACCGGCCAGCAGGCGGTGATCGCGCTGGACACCAAGCCGCGGATTGGCGCGCAGGAGGCCGCCGAGACGGCCCGCGCCGCGGCGCCGAAGGCCGACGCGGCCGGCACGCCGGCGCTCGTCGTGCACGCCGCCACCGCCACGCCGCGCCTGGCGTGGGAGGTCGTGGCCGGTGCCGCCGACGGGTCGAGCATCCTGCACGTGTACGTGGACGCGCAGGACGGCCAGGTCCTCGACCAGTGGGACCAGGTCGTCGACGGCACCGGCAACAGCTACTACAACGGCAACCCGGTCACGATCGACACCTCGCCGTCGTACGTGATGCGCGACCCCACCCGTACCGGTATCCAGTGCGGCGGGCAGAACGGCGCGGTCTACAGCAAGTCCACCGACAGCTGGGGCAACGGCAGCGGCACGAACCTGGAGACGGCCTGCGTGGACGCGCTGTTCGCCGCCCAGCGCCAGTGGAACATGCTGCGCGACTGGCTCGGCCGCAACGGCGTCAACGGCTCGGGCCGCGGCTATCCGGCCCGGGTCGGGCTGAACCAGGCCAACGCCTTCTGGAACGGCTCGTACGCCTCCTTCGGCCGCAACTCGGCCGGCACCCAGCAGGCCACGTCCATGGACGTCGTCGCGCACGAGTTCGGCCACGGCGTCTTCCAGTTCTCCGGCGGCAGTGGCGGCAGCGGCAACGAGGCCGGCGGCCTGAACGAGTCGACGGGTGACATCTTCGGCGCGCTGACCGAGGCGTACGTCAACGAGCCCGCCACGCTCGACCCGCCCGACTACCTGGTCGGCGAGGAGGTCAACCTGGTGGGGCGGGGCGCGATCAGGAACATGTACAACCCGTCGGCGCTCGGCCATCCGAACTGCTACAGCTCCTCGATCCCGAGCACCGAGGTGCACGCGGCGGCCGGGCCCCAGAACCACTGGTTCTACCTGCTGGCCGAGGGCACCAACCCGAGCGGGAAGCCGGCCAGCAGCCGGTGCGACGGCGGCGCGGCCATCACCGGCGTCGGCGTCCGTAAGGCGGGCCAGATCTTCATGACCGGCCTGAACATGAAGACGGCGCCGTGGACGCACGCCAAGGCGCGGGTGGCGACGCTGCGGGCGGCCCGGACGTTGTTCAGCGGCTGTGTCGAGTTCAACGTCGTCAAGGCGGCCTGGAGCGGGGTGAACGTCCCCGCGCAGAGCGGCGAGCCCACCTGTCCCTGATTCTTTTCGGGCGGGATGCTCCTGAGAGCTGGTTCTCAGGAGCATCCTTGGCCCCGCCTTGACCTCGCCCTGTCGTTTTACCTGTCGCGCGGCGACTTTACTTCTGCGTCGTCAGCGCCTTTCTGCGCGGGTTTTACCAGTCAAGACTGTTTGAAATCAGCGAATATCTGCTGATTTATCGCATTTCGGGTGCTAGCGTCCGATTTGTCAGTGTTCAGCCAACGGGGGAGGAATCATGGCGAACACGCAACTGTCTCAGGCCGGATACCAGCAAGGCTGGGGTTGCCGACGCAGGCGCCGCTGCTATCGCAGGTGGAACTGCTGCCACCGCCGCAGGTGGTGGGGGTGCTAGAGCGCCCCGTCGAGAGCCGGCGGCTCAGCCGCCGGCTCTCTCTGAGCGCCTCCGGCCGTGAACTCGCACCGGCGATTTCCCTTCGCCACACCTTTCGCGAATTCTGGCCGGACACCCGCGGATTGCGGAAGCTGTTCGCGGCCGGGGTGGTGTTCGCCATTCTGGCCGCGCTCTGCGAAGTGGCCGCGATCCGCCTGTTCGGGCACATCACCGACGAAGTGCTGACGACCCGCAACCTGGGGGCCTTCTGGGCGCCCGCGATCTGGTGGCTCGGGCTCGCCGCACTCGCCGGGGTGACCGCCTTCGCGGGGGCCTACGCCACCGCGCTCGGCGCCGAACGGTTCCTGCTGGCCCTGCGCGACCGCGTGTACGCGCACGTGCAGACGCTCGCGCCGGACTTCTCCGAGAAGCGGCGGCTCGGCGACCTGATGGCCCGGCTCACCGACGACATCGAAGCCATCGAGGAACTCGTCGGATCCGGGCTCGTCAAGATCATCACCACGGTCGCGAGCGTCGTCTTCTTCGCCGGGGCGGCCTTCGTCATCCGCTGGGACCTCGCCCTGCTGACGATGGCGCTGGTCCCGCTCTTCCTGGTGGTCTCCAAGGTGTTCGCGGACCGGTTCCGCTCCGCCGCGGCACTCGAACGCGCCAGCAACGGGGCCATGAACAGCGTCCTGGAGGAAGGGCTGGCCAACCAGCCGCTCGTCCAGGCGTACAACCGGCAGCACGACGAGTCCCGGCGCCTGCACCGGGAGGGGCGCGGCTGGCTGCGCGCCAACATGGCGCAAGCCTGGCTGGCCGGCCTCTACAGCCCCGTCGTCCAGGTCATCGAGACCGTCTGCCTGATCGTCATCCTCGGGTTCGGCGCGTGGGAGATCGCGGCCGGGCGGCTGACGCTCGGCGGGCTGCTCGCCTTCGCCGCCTACCTGGCCCTGCTCTACCCGGCCGTGCAGTCGCTGGGCGAGCTGGCCATGACGGTCTCCGAAGCGGCGGCCGGCTCCGACCGGGTCATCGAGATCCTGCGGACCGGGCCCGCCGTGACCGACGCTCCCGACGCCGTGCCGGCCGGCCGCGGCCACGGCCGCGTCACCTTCGAACGGGTCGGCTTCGCCTACCCCGGACGGGGGCGGCCGGTGCTGCGCGACCTGTCCTTCACCGCCGAGCCCGGCGACGTCGTCGTCCTGGCCGGGCCCAGCGGGGCGGGCAAGTCCACCGTGGCCAAGCTGCTGCTGCGCTTCTACGACCCGGACCAGGGGCGCGTCCTGCTCGACGGCGTGGACGTGCGCCGCCTGACGCGGGAGTCGCTGCGCGACAATGTGACGATCCTGCACCAGGAGACGCTGCTGTTCTCCGGCTCCGTCCGCGACAACATCGCCTACGGACGGCCCGGCGCCTCGCTCGACGAGGTGATCAGGGCGGCGGAGGCGGCCGGGGTGCACGACTTCGTCAAGCTGCTGCCCCAGGGGTACGACACGCCCGTCGGGCAGCGCGGCCGGCTGCTGTCCGGGGGGCAGCGGCAGCGGATCGCGATCGCCCGGGCCATCCTGCGCGACACGCCGGTGCTCGTGCTCGACGAGCCCACCAGCGGGCTCGACGACGCCACCGCCGCCCAGGTGATGCGGCCGCTGCGGCGGCTCATGGCCGGGCGGACGACGCTGCTCATCACGCACGACCTGCGGCACCTGCCGGAGCGGGCGCGCGTGGTGGCGCTGGAGCCGGTGCCCCGCGAGGAACGCATCCGGCTCAAGCGCGTCGGCATGCCGTCCCGCGGCACCCACGCCCCGCCGTCCACGGCGGCGTCCGGAACGCCGTCCACGGCGGCGTCCGGAATGACGCGCGGAACGGCGTCCGGAACGGCGTGCGGAACGGTGTCCGGAACGACGCGCGGAGCGGCGTCCGGAGCCGGTATGGGACGGCGCGCGCCGCGGGCGCCCGCACCCCGCGCCGCGCCGGAAAGCTCCGCGGTGCCGGCCGCCTCGGAGAGCTCGCGCGCGGAGGGGGTGGCCGAGAGTGAGGGGGTGGCCGGGCGTGAGGGGGCGTCGGCCTCGCCCGGGTCCTCGTGACCGCCTTGGGTCCGTACGCGGCGGCGCCCGTTCCCCTGCGGTGGGGCGGGCGCCGTCGTGCCCGGCTGGGGCGTGTGGGCTGGTATGTCCGGGGACGCGCTCGATAGAATCGGAGAGCTCTCTCCGTTTGTCCTGAAGGCAGGTCGAGGTCATGGGCGACGATCACAGCGCCGCCAGGCCGCTGCGCGCCGACGCCCGCCGCAACCGCGACCGGGTCCTGCAGATCGCGCAGGAGGCCCTGGCCAGCGACGGCCTGACCATCTCCTTCGACGAGATCGCCCGGCGGGCCGGGTTCGGGGTCGGCACCGTCTACCGGCACTTCCCGACCAAGGAGGCGCTGGTCGAGGCGGTGCTGCTGGGGCGCATCGAGCGGTTCGTGGCCGACGCCAGGGCGCTGGCCACCGCCGAGGACGCGGGGCGGGCGTTCTTCGGCTGGTTCACGACGGTGGTGGAGCAGGCGGCGGCGAACCAGGCGCTGTGCGACATGCTGGACAGCGGCTCGGGGATGGCGCTGCGGCCCGGCTCCACGCTGGCCGACGACTTCGCCGCCGCGCTGGCCCGGCTGCTGGCGCGGGCGCAGCGGGTCGGCGCGGTGCGGCCCGACCTCCAGCCGCAGGACGTGCACGACCTGCTGCGCGGCTGCCTGGCCGCCGAGCGCCGCGCCCGCGCCAGGGGCGGGGCGGTGCGGATGGCGGAGGTCATCTGCGAGGGCATGCGCGCCAAGCCCGCCTCGCCCCCGCCGACGTTCTGACCAGGGGAGTGGGGCCGGTCAGGGGGCGAGGGTGAAGCGGACCTCTCGGGTGGACGGGTCGGCCTGGGTGAGGCGGACCGTGACCTGCTCGCCCAGCGGCAGCGTCCCGTCGCAGCGGGCGATCACCGCCGGGTCCATGAGCTGCACCTGCCCGCCCCCGCGCCGCTCGTCCACGTCGATCACGACCGCCTCGAACGCCTGCCCGATCCGCTCGCGCAGCAGGAACGCCTCCACCAGGTCCACGCACGCCCGCTCCACGGCCCCCGCGCGCCGGCCGGAGGCCGCCATGAGGTCCGGCAGGAGGGGGAGCGCGGCCCGTACGGAGGCGGGGACCGGCTCGCCGGCCGCGACCGCCAGGCACACCTCGGTCGCGTAGCGGTCGACCAGGCGCCGCAGCGGGGCCGTGACATGCGTGTACGGCGCGGCGACGGCGGCGTGCTCGGCCAGCCGGGGCGGGGCGCCGTCGAAGGCCACGTAGCCGGCGCCGCGCAGCAGCACCTTCGACTCGTGCAGGAACGCCGCGTGCCGCCCCTCCTTCGGGTCGAGGCCGTGCACGACGTCGCCGTAGCCGGCGCCCTCCGGCCAGGGCACGCCGAGGGCCTGCGCGACCCGGCGTACCTTGGCCAGGTCGTCGGGCTGCGGGCGGGGCAGCACGCGCAGGACGCCGATCTCGGCGTCGAGCATCATCGTGGCCGCGGCCATGCCGGTGAGCAGCGAGATCTGCGCGTTCCACGCCTCGGCGGGCAGCGGCAGCCGGAACTCCAGGCGGTAGCCGCCGTCGTCGCGCACCACCTCCTGCTCGGGGGTGGGCAGGGTGACGCCGCCGCGCTCGCGTTCCAGCGCCAGCCGCAGCTCGCCGATCTCGGCCAGCAGCTCCAGCACGCCGTCGGCGGTGCCGGTGTCGTGGACGGCCTGCACGTAGTCGTAGTCGTAGCGCTCGCGGCTGCGGACGAGGGCGCGCCGGACGTCGGCGCCGAGGGTGCGGCCGTCGGAGTCGAGGTCGACGCGCCAGACCACGGCGGGTCGCAGCGCGCCGGGCAGCAGGCTGGCGGCGTCCTCCGACAGCACCGGCGGGTGCAGCGGCACCTTGCCCGCCGGCAGGTAGACGGTCTCGCCCCGCGCGCGGGCCTCGGCGTCGATGGGGCCGCCCGTGCGGACGAACGCGCCGACGTCGGCGATGGCGTACCAGACGCGGTAGCCGGCACGCAGCCGCTCGAGGTGCACGGCCTGGTCGAGGTCCATCGAGCCGGGCGGGTCGATGGTGACGAACGGGACGTCCGTCAGGTCGTCGGCGTCGAGCCGCGGCACCTTGGCCACCCATCCGGCCTCGTCGAGCACGGCGCGGGGGAAGCCGCCGGGCAGCTTCAGCTCCCGCGTGATCCGCTCGAACCCGTCCTCCAGCTTGAGGGGTATCTGATCGGGAACCTGAATCGTTGGCACGCGTGACAACCTACCCCGCACGCGATCGCCCAGGAGGGGCGCCGTCAGGTGAGGTGCCGGTCGAGGCCGGTGATGCGGAGCAGGCGGCGCATGTTCGGGGGCACGCCTTCGATGTGCAGGCGGGTGTGCCGGCCGGCGGCCTGGTTCTGGACGGAGACGAGGATGCCGAGACCGGCGGCGTCGATGAAGGACAGGCGGCTGACCTCGATGACGAGCTCGGCGTCGGTGCCGCGCGTGTGACCGGCCTCCTGGAGCAGCGAGAGGAGGTGGCCGCGCAGCTGCTCGGTGGTGGCGATGTCGAGCTCGCCGGCCACGCTCACCATGAGCGTGCCGTCGTGGCGGCTGGTGGTCAGGTGTAGTGGATCCATGTCCGGCTCCGCGCTCTCTCAGGGCCGGGATCATCCTGTCGGTAGCGCGGACCCGCCCTTTGGCACCAGATGTCATGCATGCGTCACATAGAGCGACTGTGTGCTTCCGAAGTGGAGTGTACATCCCTGTACGTGCCCTTCGACAGGGCGGCCGGGATTCGGGTGGACAGGAGAATTCCTCAGGAAAACAATTCTGGTTACCAGATAGAAGAAAACTCATCCTTCGGGCTTCGTGGGGGGTGGCACCGCCGGTCGGCTCGACCGATCTTAATTTGTGAGATATTTCGGCATTTGTCGGGGGCGATCACTACGCTGCTAGCCCTGGGGATACGAGGGGAAAGCGAACCAAGATCGTGTTAATCGCAGTCGCAGTACTGGCCGCCGCCGTGGTGGGCGCGGTGGCCTGGTGGCTCCGCCGGAACGGCGCCTCCGGTGGGGACCGGATCAACGGTGACGAGCCCGGCGGGTTCGAGCCGGGGCCGGAGCGGAGGCGGGAGTGGGAGCTGCTGCTGACGTCCGAGGCGGAAGCGGCGTTCACCGAGGGCCTGCGGGCCTACCACGAGGCGGGCGGTGCGTTGCGGGTGGGCGCCGAGCAGGGCGTGCTCACCACGTACGAGCCGCCGCGGCTCATCTCCCTGCACCTGCTCGCCGACGCCTTCGCCGCCCGGGGGGACGCGGCGCTGCACGACCCGCAGGGGACGGTCGAGCGGCTCCTCGAACGGCTGGCCGCCACCGAGCGGCCCGGGGTGCTGCACCTGCGGCCCGGCGGGCTGGACGGGGAGGTGGACGGCATGGACGCCGTCCGGTTCGCCGCCGCCGTGGGCGAGACGGTCCGGCCGGGCGGCTGGACGGCCGAGGCGCGCCTTGGAGCGTTGCAGGTCACGGTGCGCGGCGACGAGCCCGTCGGAAGTGCGCGGGGGAGCGGGGACAGGCCGCTCACGCACGTCAACGGCACGCCGATCAAGTCGCTCGCCGCCAAGGAAGGCGACGACGGGGACGTTCCTGAGGAGAGCGGGGCCGGTGCGGCGAACACGATGATGCTGGACCTGGCCCGGGTGCTCGACCTCTACCAGGAGGCGCGAGCCGACCGCCCGGAGGCCGAGCCGCGGACGCTGCTGGGCGAGATCGTGCCCCGCCTGATCGCCGCGGGCGGCCCCGGCGTGACGTGGGCGAGGCCGCCGCGGCGGGCAGAGCTGCGGACGGTGCTGGGAAGCGAACCGGAGTTGCACTGAGGACGGGCCGGAAGTCACGAGCGGGTCGCCGGGCTGATGGCGGAGAGCAGGATCAAGGGCGGGGCGCTGGGCTGATGGCGGGTGAGGGGTTACGGGCGGGGGCGTTGCGGGGCGCGCTGGTCGTGGTGGCCGTGCTGCTGCTCTTCGGCGCCGGTCTGTGGACGGTCTCGCGGATCGGGCCCGCCCCCGCGGGGCCGGGCACGGAGCCCGGGCCCGAGGCCGGCGTGGTGGACGAGGAGGACCCGCTCGCCGTGACGGTGGTGCCGCCGCGCGTGCCGCCCGGCACCGAATCGGTGCGGGTGGCCGCGGCCTGCGCCGAGCCTCCGGAGAGGACGACCGCGCAGTCCGCCGCCTTCATGGACAGCGTGGCGTTCGCGCGCGCCCCGTCCGGGACGGCCATGTACGCCGACGCGGAGCTGGACCCGGAGCTGCCCCCCGGCAGGTACCACGTCTTCGCCCTGTGCGGCACCCGGTTCGGCAGCGCCGAGCTGGAGATCGAGGGACGGAAGGGCCCGGAGCCGAAGCGCACGGCCACGACCAGGATCACTCTCACGCCGGCACGTCCGGGCGACTGGCGCGACCATCCGGACGGGGAGCGCCTCGGCGCCGAGTTCGGCCCGGGCTGGATCGTCTTCAGGGTGCAGGTCACGCACGAGGTGCGGGTGCCCGCCGACGACCCTGACGTGGCGGCTCTGCGCGCGGGCGCCGCGGGATACGACCCGTCCACGTTCGTGAGTGACCGGCTGGGGTCCTTCTCCGTGCGCGCGCCCCGGTCGATCCTCAGCCTGGGCTACGCGGCGCCCGTGGTCAGGACGGACAGCGGCGCGCGCGAGGCCGTCATCACCTACACGGGTCTCGACTACGGCGCCGTGGACCCGCGCGAGTCCTCCTCCGTGGGCGTCGCCTACGACCCGCCCGGGGCCGAGGGCGTTCCCCGGCTGGACTCCCACGAGATCGTCGTCCTCGCGACCGGCTGGACGGTGGCGGGGGTGAGCGGCCCGCCGCCGCTGGCGCAGGAGGCGCATCTCCTGCGCCTCGACGGCGGTGACCGCCCGGCGCGGGTCGCCTTCATCCGGGACGGCAGGACCGGACCCATGGCCTACTTCCTCAATGAGGACCAGGACATGGCGGCGTACCTGGAGGGCACCGACCCGGAGGACCAGGGGATCGAGCAGGTTGAGCGGACGCCGGGCCTGCTCGGCATGGAGCCCGGCACGTTCCTGGAGCGGGCCTGGATGGCGGCGCTCGTGGCGGGGCTGGTCGCGGCCGTACTGCTCCTGCTCGTCACGCTGGCGCGCGCCCTCGGCCGCCCGTGGTGGCGTCGCCGCCGCAACTGGGTGCTCGCGGTCATGGCGGGGGGCGGATACGGCTGGTACCTGCTCGCCGGAGGGGCCGACCTCCCGGCGTTCCTGCTCGTGGCGGGGCTGCCCGCGCTGGCGCTGCTGTCGGCGTTGCGCGCCGCGGGCGGGCGCAGCGACCTGCCCCGGGCGGGGGCGGCGGTGGCGGCGGCGCTGGCGGGCCTCGTCCTGGGGGCGTGGCCGCTGGCGGCCTCGTTCGGGGGCGGGCCCGCCGCCGGGGTGCTGGCGGTCGCGGCGGGAGCGGCGGGGGTGACGGCCGCCGTGCCGCGGCTGCGCCGCCTGTTCCCTCCGGCCGGTCTGGTGCTGCTGGGCGCCGGGGCGATGCTGGCGGGCATGGCGGCGGTGGCCGGGCACGCCCCGCCGTCCCTCATGTGGCTGGCGCTGATGGTGGTCGGCTGGGACGCCCTGGTGTTCGGCTGGGCGACCGAGGCGAGTCACCGGTGGTCGGCGGGGAGCGCGGCGCGGTGGGTGGCGGCGGCGACGGTCGTGTGCGGCGCGCAGGTCTACGTGGTCATGGAGCCGGACGCGCGCAGCACGTGGACGTCCCCGACCCCGGAGGACCTGTTCGTGGTGGCGGAGACGGTGGCGTTCATGAGCATGCCGCTGCTGGCGCTGGCGATGCTCGTCGTACGCGTGCGCCGCTTGGGCGGGAGCGCCGACGGGCTTACCGAGCCGGCCGCCTTCCACACGGCGGTGCTCCTGCTGCTGCTCACGCGCGCCCAGGCCAGCGATCCCGTGGCGGGCATCATGATCCTGCTCGTGTGGGCCGGCGTGGTCGTCCTGCTGCCGGCGCCGCGGGCCGAGCTGCTGCGCGCCGTGCCACCGGAGGAGCACCGGCGGCTCGTACGGGACCTGATCAGGCGCCGCTCGGCCCGGGCGGCGCTCACGGCGCTGCTGCGGCAGCCGGGGGAGGGCGACGACTTCGAGCAGCGGCGGCAGGCGCTGGAGCGGGCGGGCGACGAGCACGAGGGGCCGCTCGACTCCGATCTCGCGCTCACCACCCTGGCCGGGCGCACCCCCTGGCAGAACGCGCTCGCCTCGCTGGGAGTGGGGGCGGCGCTGTCGCTGCCGTTCTCGGTCGTGCGGATCTCGGAGTCCTTGCAGGGGTTGCAGGCAGGACCGCAGGAGGTGGCCGCCGCCGCGCTGGCGCTGCTGTCGCTGCCCGCGCTCAGCATGGTGTCCGGGTACTTCTATCCGCGCGTGCGCGGCACCACCCCGGTCGCCAAGTGCCTGGCGTTCTTCCTGGCGGCGCTGCTGGTCGAGCTGCCCACGTACGTGTACACGCTCGTGCGGACCTCCATTGCGCAGGACGGCTGGGTGGTGCCGCCCACGGCGGACGGGGCGCTCGTCGGTGTGCTCGTCGCGGCCGGCAACATCGCCGTGGTCAGCATCGGGCTGGGCCTGTGGTGGGAGTGGCGGCTCACGTGGCTGGCGGGCGAGCCGTGGGGGCGCATCAGGGACGTCCGTACGCTGCGCGCCCTGGCGGCGCCGCTGGCCGCGGTGGCGATCGCGGCCGCGACCACGGCGGCCACCGCGATGGTCAACAACGTGATCGCGCCGCTGCCCAGCGGCCCCCCTGCCGCGGAGGCCACCTCCACCCCGACGCGGACTCCTTGAGCGGGCCGCGTCAGTTCTCGGCGCGGCCGTCCCGCCAGTAACCCATGAACGCGACCGAGCGCCGGTCCACGCCGCGCTCGCCCACCAGGTGCCGGCGCAGCGTCTTGATGACGGACGCCTCCCCGGCCAGCCACGCGTACAGCGGCCCGTGGTCGACCTCCTCCTCCGGCGGCACCTCCCACAGCTCCTCGGTGTCCACGTCCACGTCCACGAAGTCGGCGGGGGCGGAGGTGGAGGCGGGGGCGGGCGAGGACGGCAGGAGGCGGCCGGCGGCGGCCTGGACGGCGGGGACGAGCTCGCCGCCGCGCTCGCCGCCGTTCCTGGCCAGCCAGGTGACCTTGACCGAGGCGGCCGTCTCGACGGGCAGGGCGTCGTCGGCGCAGGGCACCTCCATGAACACCTCGCCGTGCAGGTGGGCGGGCAGGCGCTCCAGGATGGCGCAGATGGCGGGCACGGCGGTCTCGTCCCCGGCGATGAGCACGCAGCCGGTGCCGGCGGGCGGGTGGAACTCCAGCCCGCCGTGGCGGCCCGCGAAGCGGGCATGCGGGCCGTAGAGCGCGGCGGCGTCGCCGACCTGGACCGCTTCGGCCCAGCGGGCGGCGGGCCCGCCGTCGGGGTGCATGACGATGTCCACGTCCACCTCGCCGGCCTCGGGCCGGACGGTCCGCGCGGTGTAGGTGCGCATCGGGTTGCGCCGGGTCTCGTCCAGCTCGCGCCAGCGCGGGTACCAGTCGCTGCCGCTGGGCAGGTGGGCGAAGCCGTGCTCGGGGACGGGGAGGAAGAGCTTGACCCGCTGGTCGAAGCCGTTGTCGGCGAAGTGCCGCAGGTCGTCCCCGGTGAAGGTGACCCGCAGGAACGACGGGCTCAGCCGTTCGAGCCGGTCCACCCGTACGTGGAACATGTGAAAGGGCTCGGTCATCCCCGAAATCTCCGATCTAGATTAGGTGAGGCTAACCTAAACGATCGCGGCGGTTTAGGCCAGCCGGGGCCAGTGTCACGCAGAGTGATGAGACGGTCGCAATGTGTTTTCGCAAAAAAGACCCGCCATCCCGGATGGATGGCGGGTATGAATGGCAGGAATTCGCGGGTGGCTACGCGTCGCCACCATGAAGGTATTTCCCATCATTCGCTGCTGGGGCGGGAATTCAGCTGAGAATCCGGGTGGTCGCCGAATTCGAGATGCTGCCCCCGCCGCCGCTGCCCGAGCCCATGCCGCTCACCGGGGAGGGAGTGGCGCCGGGCTTGACGATCGTCGCCTGGGCGTTGCTCGTCCCGACCGCGAGGCTGCCGTTCTTGAGCAGCTTCCAGAAGACGAGCTGGTGACGCACCGTGCCCGCCGCGTCCATCTGGTACTTGACCTGCACGGTGCCGGTGAACGGGCCGAGGGTCGTGGTCACGGTCTTCAGGACGGGGTTGGTGTCGCTCAGCGTGATGGTCGTCGGGCTGAGGGCGGCGCACTTCACGCCGAGGGTGGACGCCTCGACGCAGACGTTGATCCGCGCGTCCAGGGTGTGGGTGGGCGCGGCGTTCGCGGCGCTCCCCGCCCCGGTGAGAATGGCGCTCGCGGTGGCGGCGGTGCCCGCCAGGGACAAGATTCTGCGCTTGATCGACATGACGGTCTGCCTTTTCTCTTGTGGATGGGCATGACGAATTGACGAAGGAAACGTTAAAACTTTCAACAGGACCACTCTGGGCCTAATTACGCACAAGGCGCATGAGCTGAATCACACCCGTCCGGGGGCGCGGCGGGGCGGCGGGGCCGGGAGAGGTAGCGTCGTAGCGCTGAAACAGGTGTCCCCCTCCCTGGGTAAGGAGCCCGACTTGTCTCCTGTGATCCTCTCCGCGGCGGGCGTCGCGCTGGTGCTCGACGACGCAGCTCCTGGCCTGCCGCGGGTGCGGCACTTCGGCGCCGGGCTCGGGCCCGTCGCCGGGGCCGACCTGCTGCCCGCGCTGACCTCCCCGGCCCCGCCGCTGCTGCCCGCCCAGGGCGACGGCTGGTACGGGCGCCCCGGCCTGTCCGGCGGCAGGGACGGCGAGCACTGGCCGGTGCGGTGGACGGTGGACGGGATCGACGTGACGGCCGAGCCGGGCTCCGGCGGGTCGGTGACCGTCACCGCCTCCGACGCCAGGGCCGGGTTGCGGCTGGCGAGCGAGCTGGTCATGGACGGCGGCGGCCTGGTGCGGATGCGGCACACCCTGACGAATACCGCCGCGTCCGCGTACCGGGTGGCGGGGCTCGTGTGCGCGCTGCCGGTGCCGGCGCGGGCCGGTGAGCTGCTCGACTTCACCGGCCGGTGGGCGCTGGAGAAGGTGCCGCAGCGCAGGACGTTCGGGCAGGGAGTGTGGTCGAGGGAGAACCGGCGCGGCCGCACCGGGCACGACGCGACGGGGCTGCTGGTGGCGGGCACCGGCGGGTTCGGGTTCCGCGCCGGCGAGGTGTGGGCGGTGCACGCGGGCTGGAGCGGCGACCACGTGCACTACGCCGAGAGGCTGGCCGAGGGCGTGGCGCTGCTGGGCGCCGGCGAACTGCTCGAACCCGGCGAGGTCGTGCTCGCAGAAGGCGAGTGCTACAGCACGCCGTGGGTGTACTTCGCCTGGTCCGGGGCCGGGCTTGACGACGTCAGCGCGCGCCTGCACGGCCACCTGCGGGCACGCCCGCTGCCGGTGCGGCCCGTCACGCTGAACAACTGGGAGGCCACCTACTTCGACCACGGCCTCGACCGGCTGCTGGAGCTGGCCGACAAGGCCGCCGCCGCCGGGATCGAGCGGTTCGTGCTCGACGACGGCTGGTTCCGCCACCGCCGCGACGACCGGGCCGGCCTCGGCGACTGGTACGTCGACGAGGGCGTCTGGCCCGGCGGCCTGCACCCGCTGGCCGACCGGGTCCGCAAGCTCGGCATGCAGTTCGGCCTGTGGTTCGAGCCGGAGATGGTCAACCCCGACTCCGACCTGGCCCGCGCCCACCCCGACTGGATACTCGGGCACGCCGAGCGCATGCCGCCGCCGCAGCGCCACCAGCAGGTGCTCGACCTGGCCCGGCCGGAGGTGTACGCGTACCTGCTGGAGCGGCTGGACGCGCTGGTCGGCGAGTACGCGCTCGACTACATCAAGTGGGACCACAACCGCGACATCGCCGAGCCGGTGCACGACGGCGTGCCCGGCGTGCACGCGCAGACGCTGGCCACCTACCGGCTGCTGGACGAGCTGCGCGCCCGCCACCCCGGCCTGGAGATCGAGTCGTGCTCGTCGGGCGGCGCCCGCGTCGACTTCGGCATCCTGGCCCGCACCGACCGGGTGTGGACCTCCGACAGCAACGACGCGCTCGACCGGCAGCACATCCAGCGCTGGACGGCGCTGCTGGTGCCGCCGGAGCGGATGGGCTGCCACGTCGGCGCGCCGCGCGACCATGTCACCGGCCGGATGTTGCCGCTGGCCTTCCGCGCCGCGACCGCCCTGTTCGGGCACATGGGCGTGGAGTGGGACCTGACGGCGGCGAGCCAGGAGGAGCTGGCGGAGCTGGCCGGCTGGATCGCGCTGCACAAGCGGCTGCGGCCGGTGCTGCACGCCGGGCGGGTGGTGCGCGCCGACCATCCGGACCCGTCGGCGCTGCTGCACGGGGTGGTGACGCCGGAGCGGGCCGTGTACGCGTACGTGCAGATCAGCTCCAGGCCCGTGATCGAGCCGGGCCCGCTGCGGCTGCCGGGGCTCGACCCCGAGGCCGTGTACGAGGTGCGCGTCGCCGGGCCCGCCGCCGAGGGCATCGCGATGCCCGCGTGGGCCGCCGCCCCGGTGCGGCTCACCGGCGCCGTGCTGGGCGAGATGGGGCTGCCCGCCCCGGCGCTGCGGCCCGCGTCCGCGCTGGTGCTGGAGCTGGTGCGGGTCTAGCCGGGACGAGACCCGAAGCCTGGACGAGGCTGGCCGGGGTCGAGGCCCGAAGCCCGGACGAGGCTAGCCGAGGTCGAGCTCCGAGCCGCCGAACCGGTCGCGCAGGAACCGGCCCTGGTCGCGCAGCGCCTGCTCGTCGCCCCGATGGATCGCCTCGGCGACCTTGCCCATCTGGGCGTCGAGCAGGGCGAGCTGCTCCAGCAGCTCCTCGTGCGCGCTGCGCTCCCGCCCGGCCCGCCGGGTCAGGGCGTAGCGGCGGGGCAGGTTCGCGTACGCCTCCAGGCTGGCGGGCAGGTAGCGGCGGATGGTCTGCGCGACCACGTGGAGCTGGTCGGGGGCGGCGGTGAGCTGTTCGGCCCTGGCCAGCACGCCGCCGATGACCTCGGCCAGCGCGTGCACGGCGGCGCGCACGTCCTCGGGGAAGCGGTGGTCCACGCGCCGCACCAGCCCGTCGAGGTCCGCGCGCAGCGCCCGCGTCTCGACCTCGGCGTGCGAGATGGTCAGCCGGACCCGGTCGGGCGGGGCGAGCAGCGCGCCCGCCCCGTACAGCGCGATCACCACGACCGGCCAGTACGCGCCCGCCACCCCCAGGAAGTGGGCGACCAGGCCGAGCAGCGCCAGGCAGGAGCCGGCGATGTTCCTGGTCGAGCCCAGGTAGCGCAGGGCCCGCTCACTGATAGCCACGGATCTCCTTGAACGCGCTGGTCAGCGACGTCTCGCGGGCGTCGAACACGGCGCCGCCGGTCAGCTCGGCCACCTGCCGCATCTCCTCCACGTCGCTGTCGCCGAACAGCACCACGAACGTCGGCACCCGCCGCCGCTCCTCCGGCAGCGACCGGTAGTGGCTCTCGAAGTCGGCGTAGCCGGAGCCGTCGGTGTTCTCGCCGTCCGTCATGAGCACGATCGACCCGTAGTGTCCGGCCTCGACGGGCCGGTCGTAGGCGGTGCGGAGGCTGTCGTAGATCGCGGTGCCGCCGTTGGCGGACAGGCCCTCGGCGAAGCTCCTGATCGCGGCGAGCACCGTCTCCGGGTTCCGCTCGGGCACGGTGAACGGCACCGGCTCGCGCGGCGCGCCGCTGAAGGGGATCATCGTCACGGTCTCGCGCTCGCTGAAGCGGGTGAAGGCGCCGGAGGCGGAGGTGTCCGCGCCGGTGAGCGCCACCAGCGCCTGCCGCAGCGCGTCGATCCTGCCGCCCTTCATCGAGCCGGACGTGTCCAGCACGAACGTGGCCTGCGCCGGGACGCGCACCTGGTTGAGGTAGGTGGCGATCAGCTCGTCGGCGGTGCTGCGCCGGTTGGGGAAGGGCAGCTCGATGAGCTGCGCGGCGCCGAACCGGGCGTCCAGCGGGACGCCGCCGGTGATCGGCCGGCGGTGGGTGCCGGTCATGATCTCCTTCTGCACGGCCGGGGTGCGCAGCCAGGCGGCGAGCTTGCCGTACAGGACCTTCTTCTCCTCCGGCGCGGAGGCCAGCAGCGTGAGCGGGTAGTCGGCGCTGACCACGCCGTCGCCCGGGTAGACGAGCGTGAGCGGCTCGCGGGCGCCGAGCAGCACCGACTCGTAGTTGACCATGCCGTCCACGCTCGGGTCGCGGGCGTAGGCGTCGGCCAGCCAGCCCGACGAGCCGGCCGTCAGCCGCTGCGCGGAGAAGAACTCCTTCAGGCGCGGCGTCACCGAAGCGACCTGCTCGGCGCCGAGCGCGCCGTCGGCGTCCGACAGCGCGGCGGCCACGCCGACCAGGGCGGAGAAGCCGGAGTTGGAGGAGGCGGGGTTGGTCATGCCGAAGCTGAACCGGCCGTCCCCGGCCGCCTTCGCGATGTCGGCCCAGGTGACCGGCTTGCCGTTCCAGCCGAGCTCGGCGGCCTTGGCCGGCTTCAGCCCGAGCACCACCGGCGAGACCATGATCTTCGTCTGGGTGGACAGCTTGGCCTGGGCGCCGTCGAGCAGCGACAGGTAGCGGTTGGAGGAGAACCAGGTGGCGTCCGCCTTGCCGTCGGCGCGGCCGCTCGCGACCTGGTCGGCGCCGTCGAGCGTGCCGGTGTAGGTGAGCGCCACCTTGACCCCGGCCTCGCTCTCGGCCCGCCGCAGCAGCGGCTCCAGGTCCTTGATCTCGCTGCCGGCCAGGACGCGCAGCACGTCGGGCCCGTCGGTGGGCCCGTCGGTGGGCTCGTCGGTGGGCTGGGCGGGCCCGCTCGCGCAGGCCGCCGCCAGCAGCAGGGCCGCGGCGCACAGGAGGATTCTCACGCGGACGCCTCCTTGGCGCGGTCCAGGTACGTCCTGGCGTGCTCCAGCTCCGACGACAGGCTGTCCACCGTGGCCGCCATGCTGTCCACCGCCTTGGCGCGGAAGGAGTCGATCAGGTCCATCGTGGCGTAGACGTTGTCGAACGCCTGGCGCAGCGTGTCCAGGTCGACCGTGGTCGAGGCCGCCTGGTTCTGGACGGCGCCGGCCTGCGTGCGCAGCATCTCGCTGGTGGCCAGGATCAGGTCACCGGTCGTCGCGTTGAGCGCGGTGATCTGGTCGAGGACGAGCTTCTGGTTGGCCAGCGCCTGCGCGACCGTCACCGCCGTGCGCAGCGCGGCGACCGTGGTCGTGGTGGCGCGGTCCACGCCCTTGCTGAGCTCAAGGTTGTTCTTGCGGACCAGGTCGAGGGCCAGGTAGCCCTGCGCGGAGACGGCGAGCTGGGTGAGCAGGTCCTGGTGCTTCTGCCGGACGGCGAACAACGCGTCCGACCGCAGCGCCGTCGCCTGCTGCTCGTCGGCCACGGCGATGCGCTCCTCCAGGGCCGCGTCCATCTCCTTGGCCATGACGGCGTACTCCTGCAGCCGCGTCATCGTCTCCCACAGGCTCGCCTTCTCGCCCTCGATGGCGGCGTTGTCGCGCAGCAGCTCGTCCTGGCCGGACCGCAGCGCGCGGATGATGTCGTCGAGGTGCTTCTGGGCGGAGTGGAACTTGGCGAAGTAGTCGCGCAGCCGGTCGCCGAACGGGATGAGCCCGAGCAGCTTGCGGGGGCCGCTCGCGGCCTGCTTCGGATCGAGGTCCACGACGGTACGGCGCAGCGCCACCAGGTCGCCGGCCACCCTGGCCTGCGCGTCGGCGCCCTCGCCCTTGGCGGAATGGAGGGCCGCGACCGGCCGCTTCAGCATGCGGTTGGCCACTTGCGAGGCGGAGCGGATCTCGGTGTCGCCCATCGAGGAGATGTCGTGCACCTTGCGGGCGAACTCCGGCGAGCGCGGGTCGATGCCGCCCAGCTCGCCGGCGAAGGCGCGCGCCTTGGCGGCCAGCTCCGCCGCGCGCTCGCCGGTCATGGGCAGCATGGTGGCCGCCGTCTCGACCGGCACCGGCGTGACGGGCGCGGGCGGCGTGAGCACCAGATCGGACACGTGCGGGATCTCCTTGTCAGGGACGTGCGGCGTCGATGGTGGTGATGAGCCGGTCCAGCCGCTCGTACGTGGGCGGCTCGACGACGTCCACCAGGTCGGCGGTGGCCGGCGCCCCGGTCTTGGCGACCAGGCCGGCGAACGCGCGCGGGTCGGTGGTGCGGAAGCCGTAGGCGGCGGCGAGCGACTGCAGCTCGGGATCCTCGGTGAGCAGCCGGCCGACCCGGTCGCCGGCGGCCGACAGGGGGACGAGGGTGTGCTTGCTCAGCACGGTCGGCGACGGGTAGACCAGCCGCATGTCCGGCTTGATCGCGCCGTCGCCGGCGAAGACGTGCGCCAGGTACTGCGCCTCGTAGACGACCAGCATCGGCGTCTTGCCCGCGCCCAATGCCAGGTAGTCGTCGAACGAGGCCTCGCTGGTCGACTCGGAGAAGCCCTGGTCGAGCACGGCCGGGGCGAGGACGGGCGCGATCTTGGCGATCTGGGCGTCGGAGGTGATGACGTCCTCGCCGTTGGCCACGTAACCGATCACCGACAGGTACATGGCGGCGGAGTTGGAGGTGCGGATGTCGGTCGTGGTCAGCAGGACGCGCTTGCGCGCCTTGTACGCCGAATTACCCGGAATCTCATCCCAACGAGTGCCTTTAGCCACCAGTTCCAGATATTTCTTGATATCTAGGGTTTGGTGGCTTTTGCCGGAATTGCTCAGCACGCCGGCCTTCGCCAGCAGCCCCGCGATCGGCTCGAACGTGGCCACCGCCATCGGAGAATAGAACGGCGAGTACGTCACCGTCGCCCCCCGGTCGCGCTTGATCCGCTCGGCCGCCGGCACGCTGGAGGGAAAGGCGAAGGCGTACCGGCCCAGGTCCACGTCCGTCACGATCTGCCGCGACCCGGCCGTGTCCACCTCGACGCGCAACCCGTGCCGGGCGAAGGCCGCCCGCACGCGCGGGTCGTCGAAGAACGGCTTCTTCTCCGACCCGATGACCCCCCGCACCACCGCCACCGCCGGCCGCTCTTCCCCCCGATTGCCGGCGACGACCGCGACCACCGCCACCCCGGCCAGAACCGCCGCCAGAATGACGCCGATCCACCGCTTCATCGAACCCCGTTTCCCGAAAAGAACCCCTATATGGGGGATTATGGGATGACGGTGACGGGGGTCGCGCGGGGGTGAAGGCGAACGTACGGCAGAATTCATCCGCCGTTCACGGAATGACGTTTCCGGGCCTTCTGAAAACGGTCAGGGGATGACGTCGGCCACGATCGTGACGCCGTCCTTGCGGCACGACGTCAGCCTGCCGGTCCTCATGCTCTCGGCCGCGCTGTTGCTCGCGCACTCCCAGCCCGCGACGGTGGCGACGCCGGCGCTGCCCTGCTTGGCGGTCTTCGGCCGGTAGTAGGTGCGCAGGACGCGCAGGGCCTCGGCGCAGTCGGCCCGGCCCCGCGCCACGGCGACGGCGGCCGGGGAGCCGTTCGCGGCCTCCGCCTTCCCGCACACGGTGCCGGGCCCGGCCAGGGACGGGGTCGGCGTCAGGGTCGGCGTCAGGGTCGGGGTCGGGGTTGGGGTCGGCGTCGGGATCGGCTCTGCGTCGGCGGTCCGCGCGGGCGAGGGCGCGGGAGCGGGGGAGGGGAGCGGGGCGGGGCCGCAGGCGGCCAGGAGGAGCAGGAACGGGGCACAGGCTACGGCGGCACGGACACGCACGGGGGCGGGAACTCCACGGAATCGACGGCACGACCGGGGCAGTCTCTCACAGGCACGGCGGGTGGCGATTCGTCAAGAAAGCGTAGTTTCCGGCCAGGTGGTGAAGGCGGTTTAATGCCGCCGCAATCACCGGAGCCGTGATCACGTAACACGGCCCACGCAGACTGGACGTCATGAGCGATGCACCGAAAGTGACTGACGCACGTACCGGACCTGGCCGTTCCTGGGGGCGGGAGCTCGTCGAGCTGGCCGCGCTGTTCCTCGCCGTCGGCCTTGCGCACCTGCTCGCGACCCTGCTCGGCCACCAGGATCCCGGCCCTGTCGTCCTGGTCGGGCTGGGAGCGGCGCTGATCGTCGGCGCCGCGATCCACAAACGCCTCGGCCACCGCCGCCCGGGTGCGAGGGCGCGCGCCGGGGCGCCGTTGCCGGTCCAGGACGGTGCCGGCGGGCCCATGGCGTTGTGGCGCATCCGTATGCGGGTGGTGGAGCGGCCCGGCCGGCTGGCCACCGTGGCGGCGGCGTTCGGCAGGCTGGGCTGCAACATCCTGGCGCTGCACATCGCCCCGACCGGCGGCAGCGCCATCACCCCGGCCGGTTGCGACGCGCTCGACGAGTTCGTCATCGAGGCGCCCCGCGACCTCGACCTGGACGCGCTCGCGGCGGCGCTCACCGAGGCCGGCGGGCAGGACGTGGTGATCGTGCCCGCCCGCGTGAAGGACCTCACCGACCC
The DNA here is from genome assembly GCF_012034275.1 of Nonomuraea composti. NCBI lineage: Bacteria > Bacillati > Actinomycetota > Actinomycetes > Streptosporangiales > Streptosporangiaceae > Nonomuraea > Nonomuraea composti. The sequence continues at coordinate 41,294 of NZ_JAATEP010000067.1, forward strand.
GGGCGTGCAGGCGCTGGTGCTGGCGCAGCGCGTCAGCGACGACCCCGACCGGCTGCCCGAGGCGATGGCCGAGCTGCTGCGGGTCGCGCACGTGGAGTGGCGGCGGCCCGGCGACACCGTGGACGAGGGCGCCGAGCTCAACACCACCATGGTGATCTCGGTGAACCCGGACCGGGCGCTGCTCGTCCGGCGGCCCGAGCTGCCGTTCACCCCGACGGAGGCGGCGCGGGCGGCGGCGCTGACCGCCGCCGCCACCCACGCCCGCTACACCCCCCGCACGGGTCAGCGGTAGCCCTTGGCCAGCACCGCCTCCGTGTCGCGGGTGATCCGGGCCGCGACCTCGGGGGCGAGGGCGAGGCGCGGCGGCCGGCAGGCGCCGCCCTTGCGGCCGGCCAGGTCCATCGACAGCTTGATCGACTGCACGAACTCGGTCTTGGAGTCCCACCGCAGCAGCGGGTGCAGGTCGCGGTAGAGGGGCAGCGCCTTGGCGACGTCGCCGGCGACGGCCAGGTGGTAGAGCTCGACGGTGGCGCGGGGGATCATGTTCGGGTATCCGGCGATCCAGCCGACGGCGCCGGCGATGCCCAGCTCCAGCAGCACGTCGTCCGAGCCGACCAGCAGGTCGAGCCCGGGGGCGAGCTCGGCGATCTCGTACGCCCGGCGCACGTCCCCGGTGAACTCCTTGACCCCGACGATCAGCCCCTCCTGGTGCAGCTCGGCCAGGAGGGCGGGCGTCAGGTCGACCTTGGTGTCGATCGGGTTGTTGTAGGCGACGACGGGCAGCCCCGCCTTGGCGACCTCGCGGTAGTGGGCGACGACGGCCGCGCGGTCGGCGCGGTAGGCGTTCGGCGGCAGCAGCAGCACCGACGACGCGCCCGCCTCGGCGGCCTGCTCGGCCCAGCGGCGCGCCTCCAAAGCCCCGTACGCGGCCACGCCGGGCATCACGTGGAAGCCTTCGGGCGCGGCCTCGACGGCGGTGCGGACGACGCGGGCGCGTTCCTCGGCGGTCAGCGTCTGGTACTCGCCCAGCGACCCGTTGGGGCACACGCCGTCGCAGCCGCCCTCGGCGAGGAAGCGCACGTGCTCGGCGTAGCCGTCGTAGTCGACGGACAGGTCGTCGTTGAAGGGCAGCGCGGTCGCGACGTGCACGCCGTGCCAGACGGGGGTGGTCATGCCGTTCTCTTCTCCTTGGTCCAGGTCTCGAGCCCGCCGGCGTCGAGGGGCAGCGCGGCGGACAGGTTCTCCGCGCCGTCCGCCGTCACCAGCAGGTCGTCCTCGATGCGTACGCCGATGCCGCGCAGCTCCGGCGGCACCGTGCGGTCGTGGGCGTGGAAGTACAGGCCGGGCTCGACGGTCAGCACCATGCCCGGCGTCATGGTGGCCCCGTGGTAGGACTCGGGGCGGGAGCGGGCGCAGTCGTGCACGTCGAGCCCGAGGTGATGGCCGATGCCGCAGATGAGGTAGCGGCGGTGGTGCTGGCCGGTGTCCGACAGGGCCTCGTCCACGGAGACGGGCAGCAGCCCCCAGTCGTGCAGGCCGCGCGCGATGACCTCCATGGCGGCGTGGTGGAAGGCGGTGAACGGCCGGCCGGGCGCCACCTGGGCGATGCCGGCGCGGTGGGCCCGCTCGACCAGGTCGTGCACCTGCCGCTGCGCCGGGCTGAACGTGCCGTTGACGGGGAAGGTGCGGGTGACGTCGGCGGTGTAGTGGGAGCGCGTCTCGACGCCCATGTCGAGCAGCAGCACCTCGCCCTCGCGGACGGGGCCGTCGCAGCGCACCCAGTGCAGGGTGGGGGCGTGCGGGCCGCTGCCGACGATGGAGGCGTAGCCGGGGCCGTTGCCGTGCGTCCTGGCGTACCGGTCGAAGGTGCCCTGCAGCCACCGCTCGCCGCCGCCGGCGACGGCGGCGGGCACCTCGGCGAGCACGGCGGCGAAGCCCTCGACGGTGCGGTCCACGGCCTCGCGCAGCTGCCGCACCTCCCACTCGTCCTTGATCATGCGCAGCTCGGCGAGCACCCGGCCCACGTCGTCGCCGGAGCCGTCGGGCTCGCCCGGGGCGGTGAAGTCCGCCAGCGGCAGGACCTCGACGCCCAGCGCGGCCGACCACTCGGCCAGGGACGGCGACGGGCCGACCCACAGCTCGCCGTGGGCGGCGTCGGCGAAGAAGCCGGTCTCGCCGGGGCGGGCCGGCGGCGGCAGGTACAGGGTGGCCGCGCCGTCGCGGACGACGGCCACCGCGTGCTCCACCGCGCAGCCGGTCAGCCAGGAGAAGTCGCTGTCCACGCGGAAGTCGTAGGCGGTGTCGTTGCTGCGGGTCGGCGCGCAGCCGGCCCGGACGACGACGGTGCGGCCCGGCAGCGCCTCGGCGAGCCTGGCCCGGTGGGCGGCGGCGGCCTCGGCCGCGCCCGGCACCAGGTCGGGCGGGCAGGCGGGGGAGTCCCAGCCCTGCGCGATGTACTGCGTGAACGCCGGGATCTCGGTCAGCTTGGGCAGCTTGCCGTCACCCATCGGTGAGTCCTCCTCCGAGGTCGCGGACGAGCGCGGTCAGGCGGGCGAAGACGCGGTCCTCGCCGATGCCGTCGTGCTCGTACTCGTTGGTGACCCAGGCCTGCGTGTTGCCGACCCTCGCGGCGGTCTCCAGTTGCAGGCCGGAGTCGACGTACATGTCGTCGAAGTAGACGGCGGCGGCCACCGGCACGTCGTTGGCGGCCAGCCGGTCCAGGTCGTAGAGAGGCGGCCAGTCGTCCCGCTCGGCGAGCAGCTCGACCGCGCCGCGGAAGGGGCGCAGCGCGCGGATCTCCTCGAACATCCAGGGGTAGATCATCTCCCCGGTGAACAGCAGCGGCCGGGCGTCCTCGGCGAAGGCGGGGTGGCGGGCGCGCTCGCGCTGCGCCGCCCACGCGGTCGCGCCGGCGCCGTGCCCGTAGATGCTCTCCTGCAGCGCGGCGAACAGCGGGTTGTCGGCGTAGGAGGAGCGGGCCAGCACCTGGTGCAGGAACGTCTCCGGCAGACTGTCCGATTCGTCGAGCAGCCAGTGCATGCGCTCGTAGCCGGGCTTCATGCCGAAGTCGATGCCCAGCGACTGCAGCCGCCGCACGGTCAGCGGGTCGCCGTCGGGCAGCAGCACGTCGCCCTCGGCCAGCCGCTCGGCCAGCCGCGCCGTCGTCCCGGCGTGGTGCGGATAGCGGCGGTAGAACTCGGCGTTCTTGGCCGCCACCCGCGGGTACGTGCGCCGGTACACCTCGGCGGCGTCGGGGTCGAGCGAGGGCAGGCCGCCCGCGACGTAGCAGGCCGACAGGCCCTCGGGCGCGTTCGACAGGTACGTCATCGTCAGGAACCCGCCGTAGCTCTGCCCCAGCGTCGACCAGCGCCGCCCGCCGAAGACGGTCCTGCGCAGGTGCTCGGCGTCGGCCACGATCGAGTCGGCGCGGAAGCGCGCCAGGTAGTCGGCGCCCTCGCGCGCGCCGAGCGCGCTCATCACCCGCCCGTCGATGCGCGAGCTGCGGCCGGTGCCCCGCTGGTCGAGCAGGATCACCCGGTACGTCTCCAGCGCCCGCCCCAGCCAGCCCGACGTGCCGACCGGCCGCGGCCCCTTGCCGCCGGGCCCGCCCTGCAGATAGAGCAGGCACGGCAGGTCCTCGCCGTCGCGGGCCGGGTCCACCAGCTCGCGGGCGAACACCGTGATGGTCGCCTCCGGGTCCGACCAGTCCAGCGGGACCCGCTCGACGTGGTCGCGCACCCGCATCCCGGGGATGGTGTACGTCGCGGTGATCAAGACCTCTCCCTCCTGCGGCGGTCCCACTCCGGGTCGATCCGGGGGATGGCCGCCAGCAGCGTGCGCGTGTACTCGTCCCGCGGGTCGTCGAACACCTGCCTGGCGGGCCCGATCTCGACGATCCGCCCCTTGCTCATGACCGCGACCCGGTGCGCGATCTGCCGCACCACGGCCAGGTCGTGGGCGATGAACACGTAGCTGAAGCCGCTCTCGCGCTGCAGCCGCCGCAGCAGCTCGATCACCTGTGCCTGCACCGACACGTCCAGCGCGGAGACGGCCTCGTCGCAGATGACCAGCTTGGGGTTGACGGCCAGCGCGCGGGCGATGCCGATGCGCTGCGCCTGCCCGCCGGAGAACTGCGCGGGGTAGCGCAGCGAGTGGTCGGGGTTGAGTCCGACCCGCTCCATCAGCTCCTTGGCGTGCTCGCGGCGGCTGCCCTTGGGCGCAATGCCCTGGTAGACCAGCGGCGCCATGAGGATGCGCTCCACCGTGTGGCGGGGGTTGAGCGAGGAGAACGGGTCCTGGAAGACGACCTGGACGTTGGCGCGGAAGCGGGCCAGCGCCGCGCCCTTGGCGTGGGTGACGTCCTCGCCGTCGAACTCCAGGGTGCCCGCGGTCGGGTCCATCAGCTTGGCGATCATCCGGGCGGTCGTGGACTTGCCGCTGCCGGACTCGCCGACGACGGCCAGCGTCTCGCCGAGTCTCACCTCGAAGCTGACCTGGTCCACGGCGGTGAACTCGGCCCTGGCGCCCAGCGGGCCGCGCGAGACGAACCGCTTGGTCAGGCTCTCGGCGCGCAGCAACGTCATAGGATCACCTCATCGTCGAGCGGGTCGATCAGCGAGTGGTGCGGCGGGTCGTCCAGCGAGTCGTCGATGCGCGGGATGCTCTCCAGCAACATCCGGGTGTACTCGTGCTCCGGTTCGGCGAAGATCTGCTCGGCGGTGCCGTACTCGACCTGCTCGCCGCGCCGCATCACCAGCACGCGGGTCGCGATCGAGCTGATCACGGCCAGGTCGTGGGTGATGAACACCATCCCGGTGCCGCTCTCGCGTTGCAGCCCGGCCAGCAGCCGCAGGATCTGCGCCTGCACGGTCACGTCCAGCGCCGTGGTGGGCTCGTCGGCGATCAGCAGCGCCGGCTCGCACACCAGCGCCATCGCGATCATGACGCGCTGCCGCTGCCCGCCGGAGAACTGGTGCGGGTAGTAGTCCACCCGCCGCTCCGGCTCGGGCAGTCCCACGTGCCCAAGCGCCCTGATCGCGACCTCGCGCGCGGCCCTGCGGGTGCCGCCGCGGTGCGCGCGGTACATCTCCTCGATCTGCAGGCCCACCGTGTAGTACGGGTTGAGCGACGACAACGGGTCCTGGAAGATCATCGACATCTGGTCGCCGCGCAGCCGGCGCAGCTCGCGGTCGGGCCGGCCGAGCAGCTCGGTGCCGTTCAGCCGGATGCTGCCCCTGGTCGTGGCGCCCTTGGGCAGCAGGCCCATGATGGCCAGGCTGGTCATCGACTTGCCGGAGCCCGACTCGCCGACGATGCCGACCGTCTCGTCCCTGCCGACCGTGAACGACACGCCCTGGACCACGTCCACCGGGCCGCGCGTGGTCGGGAAGGTGACGGTGAGGTCCTCCACGACAAGCAACTCGCTCATGGGGTCGTGATCCTCACTCTCGGGTCCAGCCTCGTGTAGACGAGGTCCACCACCAGGTTGCCGACCACCACGAAGAACGCCGCCAGCAGCGTGACCGCCATGATGACCGGCTGGTCGTTCTTGGCGATGGAGTCGGCGGCCATCTTGCCCACCCCGTTCAGCCCGAACACGGTCTCGGTGATGAGCGCGCCGCCGAGCAGCGCCGCGAAGTCCATGCCGAAGATCGTCGCGATCGGCGTCAGGGCCGGGCGCAGGGCGTGCCTGCGCATGGTCAGCGCCGGGCTGAGGCCCTTGGACCTGGCCGTGCGCATGAAGTTCTCGGCCAGGGTGTCGATCACGTTGGCGCGGGTGAGCCGGGCGTACAGGCAGGCGTAGCCGGTGGCCAGCACGACCCACGGCATCAGGTACGACTGGAACCACACCACCGGGTCGTCGGAGAACGCCACGGCCTGCGGGAACGGCAGCACCTGGAGCTGCACGACGAGCACGTACTGCAGGGCCAGCGCCAGCACGTAGTTGGGGATGCTGGAGCCGCCGAGCGCCAGCCCCATCGCGGTGCGGTCCCACCACGTGCCCTCCTTGACGGCGCTGAGCAGCCCGGCGGCGATGCCGACGATCAGCCACAGCACCGCCGCGCCGATCGCGACCGTCGCGCTGACCGGCAGCCGCTCCACCACCATGTCCATCACGGACTGGTTGGTCTGGAAGCTGTAGCCCAGGCACGGCGCCGCGCAGTGCACGAGGTTGGCGCCCTCGCCGTAGTCGCGGCCGGCGAAGATGCCGCCGAGGAAGCCGAAGAACTGCGTCAGGAACGGCTGGTTGAGCCCCAGCACGTCGCGAATCTGGTCGATGCGCTCCGGCGTGCACGTCTTCCCGCAGATCATCACCGCCGGGTCCGGCTGCAGGGTGAAGAACAGCACGAACGTGAACAGGCACACCAGGAACAGGATCACCACGACGCCGGCCAGCCGGCCGATCACGTACCGGGTCATCAGGAGGCCTCCCCCGCGTCGAAGGCGGCCCGGATCCGGTCGCCCAGCACGGTCAGCGACAGCACCGTGAGGAACAGGAACGCGCCGGGGATCACGAAGTACATCGGGTCGACGGCGTACCAGCCGACAGAGCTCGCGATCATCTGTCCCCACGACGGGGTGGGCGGCGTGACACCGACGCCCAGGAACGACAGCCCCGCCTCGGTGCCCACGTAGCCCGGCACGGCCAGGGTGGTCATCACGATCAGGGAGCTGCGCAGGTTCGGCAGGATCTCCTTGAACACGAGCTGCCCCGTCGAGGCGCCCGAGGCCCGCGCGGCCTCCACGAACTCCCGGTTCACCAGCGTCATCGTCTGCCCGCGCACCACCCGCGCCAGGTACGGCCAGCCGAACACGCTGATCACCACGACCAGCAGCACCGGCCGGTTGCCCTGCGGCAGCGCGGACAGGATCGCGATCATGAAGATGAGCGCGGGGAAGGCCATCAGGAAGTCCATGACCCGGCAGATCACCTGGTCCGCCCAGCCCTGGTAGAACCCGGCCAGCATGCCCAGCACCACGCCGAGCAGCGTGGTGAGCGCCGTGGCGGAGACCGCGATGATCAGCGAGACGCGGGCGCCGTACGCGATGCGGGCCAGGATGTCGCGGCCGTTCTGCGGCTCGACGCCCAGCAGGTGCTCGGAGCTGATGCCGCCGAGCGAGCCGTAGGGCACGCCGCCCAGGTCGGTGTTGACCGCGGCCGTGTCGAAGTCGTTGGGGCCGTGCCCGGTGATCGCGCTGATCAGCGGCGCGCCGATCGCCATGAGCACGATCAGCGCGAGGTAGGCGCCGCTGAGCACGGCGCCCCGATCGCGCAGCAGCACGCGGATGACGCGCCGGCCCGAGGTGGCGGGCGCCGGGCCCGCCACCTGCTCTGGATGCGCTGCGACGGTCATCTACTTCGTCGGCTTCGCCAGCCCGACGGAGACCAGGTCGACGCCGCCGGAATAGGAGTTGGACTGGTAGGCGCCCGCGATGTTCGCGCCGTTGACCAGGATGAGCTTCTCGTAGGCCAGCGGCACGACCGGCGCCAGCTTCATGATCTCCTTGTCCAGCTCGCCGTAGGCCGCGTTGGCCTGCTCGACGTCCGTCATCGCGGCGATCTCGTCGATCCTGGCGTTGATGCCCTTGTCGTTGATCTGCGCCAGGTTGGAGTTGCCCTTGGAGGTGATGTTGCGGCCGTCGAACAGCGGCGGCAGGAACGTCGCGCCGGACGCCCAGTCGGGGCACCAGCCGGTCACGGCCATGTCGTTCTGCTTGGCCGGGGTGCCGATGACCTCGTAGTACGTCGAGGTGTCGATGTTGTTGATCTTGACGTCGATGCCGATCTGCTTGAGCGCCTCCTGCACGGCGACCGAGACCGCCGCCATCTTCGGCTGCGCCCGCGTGTCCAGCGTCAGCGAGAACCCGCCCGACAGGCCCGCCTCCGCCAGCAGCTTCTTGGCCTGCTCGACGTTGTACGGGTACGGGTCGTAGTCCACCCGGCCGGCCACCGTGGGCGGCTGGATCGAGGTGCCCTTCTGCGCCAGCAGCGAGCCGCCCATCGCCGCCACGATCGTGTCCTTGTCGATCGCGTAGTTGATCGCCTGGCGCACCCGCACGTCGCTCAGGTACTTCTTCGTGGTGTTCAGGCCCATGTAGGTGGTGCAGCCGTTCAGCCCCGACAGCGTGCGCGCCTTGATCTGCGGCGTCTGCACGCGGGCCACGGTCGCCGCCTGGATGCTCTGCCCGAGCGCGTCGGCGTCGGTGCCCTGACCCGCCAGCATGCGCTCGTCGATGGTGGCCGGGTCGAGCCCGAACGTCCACTCGAAGGCGTCCGGCTTGGCCGTGCGCACCTGGTCGGTCTCCTGCTTCCACTGCGGGTTGCGCACCAGCTTCAGCGACGCGTTGCGCTGGTAGCTGGCCACCTTGTACGGCCCGCTCGCGATCGGCTTGGAGTCGAACGCCGCGCCCGCCCCGGTCCCCTTGGGGAACGGGGTGAAGTTCGCCAGCGCCAGCGCGCTCGGGAAGTCGGCGAACGGCTTCTTCAGGTGGATGACGACCGTCTTGGGGTCGGGCGTCTCGATCGTGTCGAGGTCGCCCGACAGGTACGGGCCCTTGTAGTCCTTCGGCGCGTCCAGCAGCAGCTTGCCGTACGGCGAGCCGATCCCGGCCTCCGGGTCGAAGGCGCGCGAGAAGCCGAACTTGACGGCCTCGCTCGTGATGGGTGTGCCGTCCTCGAAGAAGATGTTGTCCTTCAGCGTGAACGTCCACGTCTTGGCGTCGTTCGACGGCTTGCCGGTGTCGGTCGCCAGGTCCGGCACGATCTTCGTGCCCTCGGCGCCCGGCCCCGCGCCGAACGTCGTCAGGCCCCGGTAGATGAGCCGGTAGAAGTTGTTCACCCCGCCGTCGAAGCCGCGTACCGGGTCCAGGTGGGAGAAGTCCGCGTTGGCCAGGACGTGCACGGTGCCGCCGGTCGCGGGGGTCGCCTTCGCGCCCGTCCCGCCTCCCGCGGCCTGCGATGCCGTCCCGCCGCCAGCACCGCCGCCGCCGCACGCGGACAGTGCCAGCACGGCGGTCATCGTGACGCTCGTGAGCGCCGCAGATCTCCTCATTTCGCCTTCTTTCCATGAGTTGCGTACGGGGTCCTGACCCAGACCCGCATGGCTTCGGGGCCGCGGTTGCCCCAGAGGAAGTAGGGGACGAAGGTCGCCGTGACCGTCGTCTCCGGAAGCGCCTGCTCCAGCGGGAGCTCCGGGTAGAGCTCGGCGGAGGGCGGGGGAGCGGCGGTGGCGGTGACGGTGAGCACCACGGCGTCGTCCCGCCGCCCGGTGTTCGCGTTAACAATCTCCGGCACGCCGATCATCAGGTCGTCCACGGCCGCGTCCGGGCTGTCCTGCTGCTCCACGCAGTAGACCAGCGGGCCCCTGGCCAGGCTGGCCGCGCCCCTGGTCGCGTCGAGGTAGGGGTGCGAGCCGTGCGCCCTGACCGGCATCGGCAGCGTCAGCCGTACCTCGTCGCCGGCCGCCCAGCGGCGCTCGACGCTCAGCCAGCCGTCCCGCGCCTGCGCCGCGTGCGGCTCGCCGTTGACGGTGACCGCCGCGCCGCGCGCCCAGCCGGGCACCCGCAGCACCAGCCCGTACGGACCGTCCGGCGCCCGCTCGACCGTGATCCGCACGTCGCCGTCCCACGGGTAGGCGCTCTCCATGACCAGGCCCAGCTCCGTGCCCTCGACGCGGGCGCCGGTGTAGGCGGCGACCAGCAGCGCGCCGTCCCGCTCGGCCGCCACGTAGTCGGCGAGCTGCGCCATCCACCGCACGATGTTCGGCGGGCAGCACGGGCAGGTGAACCACGCCCGGCGCAGCGGCTCCCCGCCGCTCTCCGCACCGCTGCGCTGCTCGTGGTCGGGGCGGCGCTGCAGCGGGTTGTCGTAGAAGAACGCCCTGCCGTCGGCCGACAGGCCCACCGCGTAGGCGTTGTAGAGCACCCGCTCGAACACGTCGAGGTACTTGGCGCCGCCCGTGGCCAGGAACATCCGCCAGGCCCACTGCATGACGGCGATCGCCGCGCAGGTCTCGCTGTAGGCGCGCTCGGACGGCAGCTCGTACCGGTCGCCGATCGCCTCGTCGGAGTGGCGGCTGCCGAGCCCGCCCGTGACGTACAGCTTCGTCGCCACCATGTCGTCCCAGAGCCGCTCCAGCGCCTCGAACAGCGACCGGTCGCCCGTCTCCAGGAACACGTCGGCGGCGCCGGCCGCCAGGTACGCCATCCGCACCGCGTGCCCCGTCACCGACGGCAGCTCCCGGAAGGGCACGTGGTCCTGGAAGTAGTCGCCGGCGAAGATGCTGTGCTTGAGCTGCCCCGAGCCGCGCCGGTCCACGAACGCGGCCGCCAGGTCGAGGTAGGCGCGCAGCCCCGTCTCCCGATACAGCTCGACCAGCGCCATCTCCACCTCGGGATGGCCGCACACCCCCTCGTCCGCGAACCGCTGCACCACCAAGTCCGCGAACCGCTCCGCCACCCGCAGCAGCCGCTCGTCGCCCATCCTGCGCGCCGCCGCGACGGCGGCCTGGATGAGGTGCCCCAGGTTGTACAGCTCGTGCCCCCACGCCAGGTCCTCCCACGGCTTCTTGGCCGCCGCCGGGTCCTGGAAGAAAGAGTTGAGGTAGCCGTCCCCGGCCTGGACCCGCTCCAGGAGGCCGACGACCTCCTCGAAGAACTCCCGTACGGGCTTCCCGGCGCGGCCGTCGCCCAGCTCGTAGGCCAGCCCCTCCAGGGTCTTGTACAGGTCGGTGTCCAGGAACGGGTAGCGGCCCCGGTACGGCGCCGGGTCCTGCTCCAGGAGCCGGCTCAGGTTGGCGACGTTGCCCGCCGCGCGCAGCTGCTCGATGGTGTGCGGGATCGTGGCCGTGCCGTTGCGGCGCTGCCAGTGGTGCAGCAGACCACCGGTGATCCGCACCCCGGCCAGCGGCCGCACGGCCCCGGCGGACGTGCGCACGGCGCCGGACAGCGGCTTGACCTGCTTAGACGTCATGAACCTTCCCAGTAATGTGTGGCATTGCACTGAACCATAGGTGTCCGGAAGGTGAGTTGCCAAGGGTTGCGGGGGTGACGAAAAGAGAAAGTAACCCGTCCGGAATCTGGGACGCGGGGTCGCGGCTGGCTACAGTGGCGCGGTGCGACGCGTATCCGTGGTGGGGAACTCAGGCTCCGGAAAGTCCACGCTGGCCGCCGCTCTGGCGGCCCGGCTCGGCGTGCCCTGGCTGGAGCTCGACTCGGTCTTCCACATGCAGGGCTGGACGCCGAGGCCGAAGGAGGAGTTCCGGGCCGAGGTCGAGAAGTTCACCGACGCCGACGGGTGGGTGGTCGACGGCAACTACTCCGCCGCCCAGGACCTGGTGTGGGCGCGGGCCGACACCGTCGTCTGGTTCGACCTGCCCCGGCACACCGTGCTGCGCCGGCTGCTGCCCCGGACGCTGCGGCGGATGGCGACCGGGGCCGAGCTGTGGAACGGCAACAGGGAGTCGTTCCGGTTCCTGTTCTCGAAGGACGAGTCGATCATCCGGTGGGCGTGGACGCAGCACGCCGTCTACCGGGAGCGGTACCGCCGGGCCGCCGCCGATCCGGCGTACGCGCACCTGACGTTCGTCCGCATCGGCTCGCAGCGGGACGCCGACGACCTGCTCAGCGGGCTCTAGGGCTGCTCGGGGGCCAGGCCGCTGCGCCGGGCCAGCACCTTGGTGCCCGGGCCGTAGGCGGCGCCGGGGCCGGGTAGCGCCGTCACGGTCTCGGCGGTCACCGGATCGCCGCAGGACGAGCAGCAGACCCGCGGCGTGAACTCCGTACCGCAGGAGTCGTGCACCAGGCGCACCGGCGGGCCGCCCGCCGGGGTGGCCCACTTGTCGCCCCAGGCCATCAGCGCCATCAGCACCGGCACCAGCTCGCGGCCGGCCTCGCTGAGGTGGTACTCGTACCGCGGCGGCCGCTCCTGGTACGCCCGGCGCTCCACGATGCCGTCGGCCACCAGCGCCTGGAGGCGGCGGGTGAGCAGGTTGCGGGCGATGCCGAGGTTCTCCGCGATGTCGTCGAAGCGGTGCAGGCCGAGGTAGAGGTCGCGCACGATCAGCGGGGTCCACCACTCGCCGACGCGCTCCAGCGACTGCCCGATCGAGCAGTGCATCTCCGCGAAGCTGGTCCGTTGCATGACCTCAGTGTAGAGGGTTGCTTCATTAAACTCATAGCCGTACGGTGTGATCAGGCAGGTTTAATGAAAGGACTGACCCATGCCGTTCGTGGAACTGTTCGTCCCCAAGGGCACGCTCGACCAGGAGCACCGCGAGAAGATCGGCGGGCGCCTGGTGTCGGAGGTGATGATCGCCGAAGGCGCCCCCGACAACGAGGCCGCCCGATCCATCTCCTGGCTGGTGGTCAACGAGATCGACGCCTGGTTCGTGGGCGGCCGGCCGCTGCCCGCAGAGGAGAAGCCGAAATACGTGGTGCGAGTGGGGGTGCCGGCCGGGTCGATGAACGACGACAAGCGCCGCGACATCGTCCGGCGGGTCACCCGCGTGCTCGCCGACGCCGACACCGATCCGGACCGCTTCGCCCAGCCCCTTGCCGCGTGGGTGCACATCAACGAGATCCCCGAGGGCAACTGGGGCGCCGGCGGGGAGATCGTCCGCATCGAGGACATCGTGACGCTGGTGGCGGGCGG
>NZ_JAATEP010000068.1:0-52568 GCF_012034275.1 Nonomuraea composti
AGCTCGTGGTCAGTAACGCCCCGACCGCGAGCGCGACGAGCGCCGAGAATCTCTTCGCCATGACGACCTTCCTCGTTCCTTGTCCTGATGGTTGATCGATCAATACGGCAGCGCGGAGCGCGCCCTGCCGGTGCTGTCCCTGATGACGAACCGCGGGGGCACGATCAGGTGGTCGTGGCCGGACGCCCCCGACGACTCGATCTGCTTGAGCAGCAGGCCGATGCTGAGCCGGCCGACCTCGCCGAAGTCCTGCCGGACCGTGGTCAGCGCGGGGGTGAAGTACGCCGCTTCGGGGATGTCGTCGAAGCCGACCACGCTCACCTGCTCGGGCACCCGCACGCCCGCCTCCGAAAAGGCCCGCAGCAGCCCGAGCGCCATCTGGTCGTTGGCCACGAACACCGCGGTGACCTCGGCGACGCGGGCGGCCAGCACCCGGCCGGCCCGGTACCCGGATCGGGGGGTCCAGTCGCCCGCCAGCACCTCGGGGATCTCCCGGCCGGCGGCCGCCAGCGCGGCGCGCCAGCCCTCCTGCCGCCCCTCGGCCTCCAGCCAGTCGTCCGGCCCGCTGACGTGCCAGACCGTGTCGTGGCCCAGGGCGAGCAGGTGGGCGGTGGCGTGCCGGGCGCCTTCGCGCTGGTCCACGCTGACCACGGCCACCTCGCCCTCGTGCCGGCCCTCGACCGCCACCGCGGGCAGCCCCGGGGGCAGGTCGGCCAGCGCCTGGGCGGCGGCGCGCTGCGGCGCGACCACGACCACGCCGTCCACGCCCTGCTCGGCCAGGTGGCCGATGGCCTCGTTGACGCCGGCCCGGTCGATGGTGCGCAGGCTCATGATGCTGACGAAGTAGCCCGCCTCCCTGGCCGCCCGCTCGATGCCGTGGACGGTGCTCGCGGGGCCGTACAGGATGGTGTCGAAGCTGACCACCCCGAGCCGGTGCGAGCGGCGGGTGACCAGCGCCCGCGCGGTCAGGTTGCGGCGGTAGCCGAGGGCGGTGATGGCGCGCAGGACCCGCGCGCGCGTCTCCTTCCTGACCTTGGGATGGTCGTTGAGCACCCGGGAGACGGTCTGGTGCGACACGCCGGCGAGTTTGGCCACGTCGGCCATGACCGGCAGGCGGCGCTCGGCAGGTGGCCCCAATTCTTCCCCTTCCGGCGGTGGTGGGTCGCTCCATGCATGCGGGGCTGTTAGCGTTAACATCTCGGCTGTTCGCGGCCGTGGTGGGCGAAACGCTAGGTCGAGCCGCTCCAGACTGTCAAGGATAGTTTTCGGGAAAGGTTTCGTTAAGTTTCGTCAGCGCCGCCGGACAGGTCCGGTGCTCTCCCGGATGATCAGCTCCGTGCCCAGCTCCACGCGGTGCCGGGGCAGCAGCTCGCCCCGTGACAGCTTGAGCAGCATGTCGGTGGCGGCGGCGGCCATCGCGGTGAGCGGCTGGCGCACCGTGGTCAGCGGCGGGTTCATCCAGCGCACCGCCGGCAGGTCGTCGAAGCCCACCACGCTCAGATCCTCGGGGATGCGCAGGCCGAGCCGGTGCGCCGCCCGGTAGACGCCCGACGCCTGGCCGTCGTTGCAGGTGAAGATGGCCGTCGGCGGGGAGGGCAGCCGCAGCAGCCGCTCGGCCTGCGCCAGGCCGCCCTCGATGAGGAAGTCACCAGGGCCGATCAGCTCCGGGTCGACGGGGACGCCGGCCATGTCGAGCGCCGTGCGGAACCCGTCGAGCCGGGCCCGGCCGGACAGCGCGCAGTCGGGGCCGGTGATGGCGGCGATGCGCCGGTGCCCCAGATCCAGCAGGTGGCGCGTGGCCATCACCCCGCCGTTCCAGTTGCTCGCCCCCACCGAAGGCGCCTGAGGTGCGGGATCGCCGCGCGGGTCGAGCAGGACGAGCGGGATGCCGCGCGTCGCGAGCTGCTCCCGCTGCGCCTCGGTCAGACCGGAGAACACCGAGATCACGCCGAGGGGACGGCGGCTCAGCACGCCCTCGATCCAGCCTTTGCCAGGAGTGTCGCGGTGCTGGAGCTGCGACAGCACCACGGCCAGCCGGTGCTCGCGCGTCACCTGCTCGACGCCCTTGGCGATCTCGGTCGGATATTCGCCCTCCAGCGCGTGGAAGACCAGCTCCACCAGAGGCGCGAAGGTCGCGCGGCGCCGCTGCGGGCGGTAGCCGTGCTCGCGGATGAGCCGCTCGATCAGCGCCCGCGTCTCCGGCCCGACCTCCGCGCGACCGTTGACGACCTTCGACACGGTGGCGGTGGAGACCTGGGCCAGCTCCGCGAGCTGGGCGATGGTCAGCGGCTGGGACGGGGTGGCGCCGTCGTCGGGCGGGCCTTCGGCCGTGCTCATGGCGGAAGTCTAACCAGCAGTTTTCGGCATTTCGCCGCTCACGTTTCGGGATTCTTGCGAACGAGTTCTTGACGGATTTCCGAACCCGCACGTAAGGTCGCGCCTTAACGATCGTGAGCTAATCCGAAAGTTTCAGAGCTGCGAATGCCTTCACGCAGCAGCGACCCCCCAGCATGAACCCCCCGGCCATGGGCCGCATGGCTCAGGAAGAGACCACCCGTGAAGCTCCGTACCACCGCACCCATCGTGCTCGCCGCAGCGCTCGTCCTGACCACCGCCGCCTGCGGAGGCGGCGGCGGATCCGGTCAGCCCGCGGGCGACGGCAAGTCGTTCGAGTTCTGGTCGTTCACCGGCATCAACCAGAAGCGGACCGTCGAGGACTACAAGAAGATCAACCCGAACGTCCAGGTGAAGCTCACCGAAGTGGGCACCTCGACCGAGACCGCGCAGTCGCTGACCACGGCACTGGCCGGCGGCAAGGTGCCCGACCTGGTGCTCATCCAGGGCGACAACCTGCCGCAGTTCGTCCAGCAGCCACAGAACTTCCAGGACCTGCGGCAGTACGGCGCCGACAAGATCAAGGGTGACTACCTCGACTGGGTGATGAGCCAGTCCACGGCCAAGACCGGCGAGATCATCGGCATTCCCACCGACGTCGGCGGCCTGGCGGTGGCCTACCGGACCGACCTGTTCAAGAAGGCCGGGCTGCCCACCGACCGCGACGAGGTGAGCAAGCTCTGGCCGACCTGGGACGCCTTCATCGAGACCGGCAAGAAGTACACCGCCGCCACCGGCAAGGCGTTCGTCGACAACGCCGGCACCAGCGTCTTCTACCAGGCCGTCAACCAGGGCCCGCAGAAGTACCACGACCCGTCCGGCAACGTCGTCTACTCCACCAGCCCCCAGGTCAAGAACGCCTTCGACTACGCGCTCAAGGCCATCCAGGCCGGCATCACCGCCAAGCAGAGCTCCTTCGAGGAGAACTGGATCGCGGGCATGAGCAAGGGCGACTACGCCGTCGTCTCCGCGCCGTCGTGGATGCTCAACCAGATCCGCGACTACGCCCCCGGCCTCAAGGGCAAGTGGGACATCGCCACGATCCCCGGCGGCGCCGGCAACTGGGGCGGCAGCTACCTGGCCATCCCCAAGGGCGCGGCCAACCCGAAGGCGGCCTGGGAGTACATCTCCACCATGCAGTCGCCGCAGAACCAGCTCGCCCACTTCCTCGACGTCGGCTCGCTGCCCACCACGCCGTCGGTGTACAAGGACCCGAAGCTCCTCGCCGAGAAGGACGAGTTCTTCTCCGACGCCCCCATCGGGAAGATCTACACCGACTCGGTGCTCGGGCTCAAGCCGTTCCTCATCGGCCCGGAGAGCGCGGCCATCGGCCAAGAGTTCCTGAACGCCATCACCAACGTCGAGCAGGGCAAGGGCGACCCCGCCAAGGCCTGGGAGACCGCGCTGGCCAACATCAAGACCGCGATCGGCAAGTGACGTGACCACGACGCTCAGCCCGTCCCGGGGGGTCATGCCCGAAGCCGAGGCGCGGGTACGGCAGAGCCTGGCCGAGCGGGTGGCCCCGTACGCCTACATCGCCCCGTTCTTCCTGCTCTTCGCCGTCTTCGGGCTCGTCCCGCTGCTGTTCACCTTCTACGTCGCGCTGTTCGACTGGAACCCGATCGGCGAGCACGTCTTCGTCGGCTTCGACAACTTCACCCGGCTGTTCGGCGACGCCCGCTTCTGGGACGCGGCCTGGAACACGATCAGCATCTGGCTGCTGTCGACCGTGCCGCAACTGCTCATCGCGCTGGTGCTGGCCCACCTGCTCAACCACGCCCGGCTCCGGCTGGCGGTCTTCTTCCGCATGTCGATGCTGGTGCCGTACATCACCTCGGTGGCGGCCACCACCATCGTCTTCGCCCAGATGTTCGACCGCGACTACGGCCTGCTCAACTGGCTGCTCGGCTTCGTCGGCGTGGGGCCGATCGACTTCCTGCAGTCGGTGTGGGGCAGCCACACCATGATCGCCGTGATGGTGACCTGGCGCTGGTTCGGCTACACCACCCTGCTCTACCTCGCCTCGCTGCAGGCCGTGCCCCGCACGATCTACGAAGCCGCGTCCGTGGACGGCGCCGGGGCCTGGAAGCAGTTCCGGCACATCTCCGTCCCGTCGCTGCGCCCCGTCATCGTGTTCACCATCGTCACCTCCACCATCGGCGGCCTGCAGATCTTCACCGAGCCGCTGCTCGTCTCGAACACCTCGCCGCTCACCTGCGGGCCGGCGCGGCACTGCCAGACGCTCACGCTCTTCCTGTACGAGCAGGGCTTCGGCCAGTTCCAGTTCGGCTACGGCTCCGCCATCGGCGTGGCCCTGTTCGTGCTGATCATCGCCGTCGCGACGCTCAACTACGTCCTGTCCACCCGAATCCGCCCGGAGCGAGGATGAAGAAGGCCGACCGGGTCCGCTGGTGGACCTACCTGCTGCTCGGGGTGGCCACGCTCGCCTGCGTGTTCCCGCTCTACTGGATGTTCGTGGTCGCCACCACGGACACGGCCACCGCGACGAAACTGCCGCCCGAGATCCTGCCCGGCGGGAACTTCTTCCACCTGGCCGGGCTCGTCTTCACAACCGTGCCGTTCGTCCGCTCCATCCTCAACAGCCTCATCGTCGCCGGCTCGATCGGCATCGGCCACGCCCTGCTGTGCTCGCTGGCCGGGTTCGCCTTCGCCAAGCTGCGCTTCCCCGGCCGCAACGCGCTGTTCCTCGTCGTCGTGCTCACCATGACCGTGCCGACCCAGCTCGCCGTCATCCCCCAGTACATGATCATCTCTTCGCTGGGGTGGGTGGACACCCTCCAGGCGCTCATCGTGCCCGGCCTGGCCAGCGCGTTCGGCATCTTCTGGATGCGCCAGCACCTGGCCACCACCATCAGCGACGAGATCCTCCAGGCCGCCCGCATCGACGGGGCCGGCACCTGGCAGATCTTCTGGCGGATCGCGTTCCCGCTGGTGCGGCCGGCCGCGTTCGTGCTCGGCCTGCTCGGGTTCGTCACCGCGTGGAACGACTTCCTGTGGCCGTTCATCGTGCTCAAGTCGCCCGAGATGTACACCGCGCAGATCGCCATCAAGGCGCTGCAGAACAGCTACTCGATCGACCTCGGCCTGGCCATGTCGGGCTCGTTCCTGGCCACGCTGCCGCTGATCGTGCTGTTCGTGTTCGTCGGCAGGCGCATGGTCGCGGGGATCATGGACGGCGCCTTCAAGGGCTGACAAACCGTTTGCGTCACGGCCGGCCGCGCGCCCAGGATGGTCGCCCGTGACGCATCCACCTCCGATCTTCGTCGCCGGCACCGGCCGGTCGGGCACCTCGCAGCTCGCCGACATCCTCGGCCAGCACCCGCACATCCACCGGATCCCGATCGAGACCAGGTTCATCGTCGACCCCGGCGGGTTCAGGGACCTGGCGGACGCGCTCACCCTGCGCTACGACCCGTACGCCGGCGACGACGCCCTGCGCCGCCTGAGCGACCTGCTCACGGAGCGGCTCCCCGGCCGGCTCGACGTCGACCGCGGTCACACCGTTCCCGGCGCCATCGGCGAGCGGCACTACTGGGACGCGGTCGGACGGCTGTGGCACGAGCTCGTCGCGCACACCTTCGACGAGGTCGTGTCCACGCCGGGAGCCCGCCACGCCGGCTGGCCCGCCGGGCCGTTCGAGCGGCAGACCCGCCGGCGGGCCGTCCCCCGGCACTTCCGCGACCGCGGCGAGCTGCTCCGCCTGCTCCGCGGCGCCGTCGACACCATGTTCGGCGGGGCCGCCGCCGACGCCGGCAAGCCCGCCTGGTGCGAGAAGACCCCGTTCAACCTGCTGTGCATGGACTTCCTGTGGGAGCTCGTCCCCGAGGCGACCATCGTGCACATCAAGCGCCACCCGGTCGCGGTGGTCGCCTCGCACGTCGACCAGCCGTGGGCGCCGTCCACCGTCGAGGGCGTGCTGACCTGGCTCACGCCGATCTACGACCGGTGGCTCGCCTGGAAGGCCACCGCCGGCCTCGGCGCCCGGCGCTACGTCGAGGTCAGCGCCGAGGACCTCGCCGCCGACTGGCCGGCTCGGCGCAAGGCCCTGTTCGAGAGCGTCGGCGTGGAGGACTACGAAACTCCCTCGGCGTTCCGCGCGCGGGAGCTCGACCACCGCGACGGCCAGTTCGACCCCGCCACCCGCGCGAAGGTCGAGCGGGCGCTCGCGACCGCCATCCCCGGCATGGGGTACGCGTAGCGTCCGCCGACCTTCGCCCTATAGGCGATCAGGGCGGGAAGTCCGCTCAGCCGGCCGTTCGCGTCAGGGACGCGAGGAGCGCCAGCTTCTCGGCGCTGTCGGTGCCGGGGTCCGGGTGCAGGACGACGAGCGTCTGGCCCGGCGCGCCGGCGACGCCCAGCCGTTCCCGGTTGAGCCGCAGGCGACCGACCTGGGGATGGTCGAGGTGCTTGGGCGTGCCCTCGCACGTGTTCACGTCGTGCCGGGCCCAGAGCCTGCTGAACAGCGGGCTGGCCAGGCACAGCTCGCCGACCAGCTCGATGAACCGGGGATCGTCGGTGTCCGTGCCGACCGACATGCGGAAGCCGGCGACCATGCCCTGCGCGGCGGCCTCCCAGCCGGGGAGCAGGGCCTGCTCGGCCGGGTCGAGGAACACGTCCCGCAGCCGGTTGTGCCCCGCCGACAGGCGTGGTGACAGCGCGGTGGCCGCCGCGTTGGCGGCCAGGACGTCCAGGTAGCGGCCCTCCACGTACGCGGGCAGCGGCAGCGTGCCGACGAGCTGGGCGACACCCGGCGGGACCGTCTCCTTGCGGGGCCGCCGCCGTCGCCGCCGGGGCCGCTCCGCGCCGAGGCGCAGCAGGTAGGCGGTCGCGTCGTCGTCGAGCAGCAGCACGCGGGCGAGGGATTCGAGGACCTGCGCGGAGGGGTTGCGGTCGCGGCCCTGCTCCAGGCGCAGGTAGTAGTCGGCGCTGATGCCGGCGAGCATCGCGACCTCCTCACGGCGCAGGCCCGGCACCCGCCGCACGCCCGCGGAGGGGATGCCCGCCCGCTCGGGAGTGACGAGCTCCCGGCGGGCGCGTACGTAGTCGCCGAGCAGGTTCGTTTCGTCGCCCATACCCTCACGGTAGTGCGCCCGCCGCCGTGCCTGCCTGGTCCTGTCACCCCCAGGATCGCGGGGGCTCTGGCTGCGTCGTCGTGCGAGCGGAAGCCTCACCTCGAACATCGACGACACGGCAAGGAGCCACACCATGTCGACATATGTGCTGGTACACGGGGCCTGGCACAGCGGGCAGTGCTGGGAGCGGGTCGTCCCGCTGCTGGCCGCGGCCGGGCACCGGGTGCTCGCCCCGTCGCTCACCGGCTACGGCGACAAGGCCCACCTGCTCGGCCCCGAGGTCGGGCTGGACACCCACGTGGACGACCTCGTCACCCTCATCACCGAGTACGACCTCACCGACGTCATCCTCGTGGGCCACAGCTACGCCGGGCTGGTCATCTCCTCGGCCGCCAACCGCCTGCCCGACCGGATCGCCCACCTCGTCTACCTCGACGCGATGGTGCCGCAGGACGGCGAGAGCGCCCTGGACGTGCAACCGGTGACCCGGACCCTCATCGACCGCGCCGCCCGGACGGAAACCCCCTGGCGGATCCCGCCGATGCCCGAGCTGCCGCCGCCCCTGGGCCTGTTCGGGGTCACCGACCCGGCCGACGTGGCCTGGCTGCGCTCCCTGCTGTCGGACCAGCCGGTGCTCTGCCTCCAGCAACCGGTCCGCCTCGACAACCCGGCCGTCCGCGGGATCCCGCGCACGCACATCCACTGCGTCGGCGCCGCACCCGCAGGCATCGAACGGCGGCCCGTTCCCCCGATCCAGCCGAACGGCAGCCCGGCGCAGGTGTGGGAGCTGCCGACGGGCCACGACTGCATGATCACCATGCCGGCCGAGCTCGCCGGCCTGCTCCTCAAACTCGCCTGACCCTCTCGCCCGGGCGGCGGGGCCGGCTTCCGGGCGGCGCCGCCCGGCCCCGGCGGGCGCGGTCCGGTTCCAGGCGGTGTGCGGCAGGGCTGGCATCCTGTACGGATGATGCGACAAGTGACCGTGCTCGGCAGTTGCGGCGCCTACCCCGAGCCGGGCCGCGCCTGCAGCGGTTTCGCCGTGGACTGGGACGGCTATCGTCTCCTCCTCGACCTGGGCTACGCCGCGCTGCCACGGCTGCTCGCGCACTGGCCGGACGGCGGCGTGGACGCCGTCGTCGTCACCCACGAGCACCCCGACCACTGCGTCGACCTGCACGGCCTGTTCCGGATGCGCCTCTACGGCGACCCCGGCGGCCCCAGGCTGCCGTTGTACTGCCCGCCGGGCGTGCTCGACCGGCTCGCCGGCCTGGAACCGGACGTCGACCTCCACGCCGTCTTCGACCCGCACCCCCTGCCCGGCCACCACCGGGTGGGGCCGTTCGCGCTCACCGGTTCGCCGCTGCCCCACTACGTCCCCAACGCCGGCATCCGCCTGGAGGCCGATGGCGTCACCCTCGCCTACACCGGCGACACCGGCCCCACCCCGGCGCTCGCCGACCTCGGACGCGACGCCGACCTGTTCATCGTCGAGGCCACCGACCGCGACGGCGAGACCGCCCGCCCCACCCGCAACCTGCTCACCTCCGCGGAGGCCGGCGAGTGGGCCCGTCGCGCGGGCGCCCGCCGGCTGATGCTCACCCACTTCTGGCCGGGCAACGACCGGGCCGCCGCCGTGGCCGCCGCCCGGAAGGAGTTCGGCGGCGAGGTGCTGGCGGCCGAGGAAGGGCTCACGATCACCCTCACGAACGGGACGAAAGCGACAACCTGACGGGCCGCCCGCCCGATCGATGAATGGACCGGTCGCCCCAAAATCTACAATGTAAAGGCGCCCGGATCGTACAAGACCAAACCGACAGCGGTCGTGGCCGATTCCGCGTCCATCTCCCAGCCTTTCGCGTACGCCGCGGCGAACGCGTCCCCGCCCAGCGCGGCCCGGCCACGGCGGGTGAGCTCGCGGATCTGCGGGTCGGTGCGGTCGTGCGCGCCCCGCAGCCGGGCGGCGGCCCCGAGGAGCACGGCCGCCTCGTCCTGCCGTCCGTGCGCCTGGGCGAGCGCCGCCGCGCTCACCGCGACCCCCGCCAGGATCGGCGACTCGCGCGTCGCCAGCGCGGCCGCACATGCCTCCCGCACCGCCCGGCCGGCGCCGGGCAGGTCGCCGCGTGCCAGGCGGAGCGCCGCCCGCGCGTTGCCGACCAGCGTCCGGACGTGGTCCGCGGGGAACGCCGTGTCACCGAGGACCCCGCGTTCGGCGGCGGCGAGCAGGTCACCCGCCCGGTCCAGGTCGCCGAGTCGCACCCGCAGGACGGCCTCGTGCGCGTCGATGAGGATCAGCATCGCCGCCGAGGACGCGTGCCGGGCCCGGGCGGAGCCGAGCATCGCCAGCGCCTGGCCGGTGTCGCCGCGCCGGAGGTGAATGTCGATCCAGCGCAGGTCGCTGTAGAGCTGGTCGCCGAGGCTGGGCGCGCCGAACGCGTCGCCCAGCGTCCGGGCCGCGCGCAGGTCGGACAGCGCGCCGTCGAGGTCGTCGTAGCGCCGCAGCCGGGCCCGGACCGGCAGCGTCGCGGCCTGGCCCCAATGGTCGCCGGCCTGACGGAAGCGGGTCAGGGCCGCCTCCGCGTGGTCACGCGTCCGGTCGAGGGCGCCGGCGTTCTCGGCGATCTCGGCCTGGAACAGGTGGGCCAGCCCGGACAGCCACACCTCGTCCCCCTCGGCCAGGCGCTGGAAGATCGCGAGTGCGGCTTCCTCCTCCTGACGCAGGAAGAGCAGGATCGCGCCGAACACGCGGTAGTGGCCCGGCAGTTCCTGAT
Organism: Nonomuraea composti; assembly: GCF_012034275.1. NCBI lineage: Bacteria > Bacillati > Actinomycetota > Actinomycetes > Streptosporangiales > Streptosporangiaceae > Nonomuraea > Nonomuraea composti. The sequence goes on from NZ_JAATEP010000068.1 coordinate 10,256, forward strand.
GCGCGAGCAGGCGGGAGGCCAATGCGCGCATCTCCGCCCGGTCGTCCGCGGCCTCGCCCTCGGTGATCCCCGACAGGATATCGGCGCGGGTGAGGAGGTAGGCGGCGCGGGCGCAGTCGCGTTCGGGCGTCGGTTCGCCGCCGGGCACCGCCAGGGTCTCGGCCAGGCAGGAGGCGGCGTCGGAGTGGCGGCCGGACATCTGCCAGTACCAGACCAGGCTCAGGGCGAGGGCGGTCGCGCCGGGGGAGTCGCCGGTGGCGCACAGGTGGCGCAGGGCGGCGAGCGTGTTGTCGTACTCGACGCTGATCGCCGCCATGGCGGCGAGCTGGCCGGGGCCGCGCAGCAGGGGGTCGTGACGGGCCATCAGCTCGGCGAAGTGCGCGGCGGCCAGGTCGCGGGCCGGGCCGAGGCCGCCAGTGTCGGCCAGGCGCTCCACACCGTACTCGCGGATGGTCTCGAGCATGCGGTAGCGGCCCGCGCCGGGCGCGAGCTGCAGCAGCGAGCGGTCGACGAGGGCGGCGAGCAGGCCGGGCAGGTCGGCGGCGGGCACGGCGGTGCCGGCGCAGACGGCGGCGGCCGAGGCCGGGGTGACGCCGCCGGGCAGGACGGAGATGCGCTCCGCGACGACGCGCTCGTGCTCGCCGAGCAGGTCCCAGCTCCAGGCGATGACCGCGCGCAGGGTGCGGTGCCTGGGCGGTGCGGTACGGGTGCCGGTCGCGAGCAGCCGGAACCGGTCGGAGAGCCCGGCGGCCAGGTCGGGCAGCGACAGCGTCCGCAACCGGGCGGCCGCCAGTTCCAACGCCAGGGGCATGCCGTCCAGGGCGCGCACCACCCGTACGATCTCGGGCAGCGTCGTCTCGTCGACGCCGAAACCGGGCCGCACGGCGGCGGCCCGCTCGCTGAACAGCCGCACCGAGGCCGCCTCCCGAGCCTGCTCGACACCGTCGTCCGGGCCCGGCAGGGCGAGCGGCCCCAGCGGCACGAGCGCCTCCCCGTCCACCGCGAGAGGCTCGCGGCTGGTGGCGAGCACGCGCAGCCCGGGGCAGCGGGGCAGCAGCGCCGCGACCAGATGAGCCACGGCGTCGACCAGGTGCTCGCAGTTGTCGAGCAGCAGCAGGCACTCCCGGCCGCCGAACTCGCCGACGAGGACATCCAGCTCCGCGCCCTCGGCCCGCCTGCGAACCCCGGGCAACCCGCCGTCGCGCCGCCCGATCCCCGCGAGCACGGCCGCCCCGGCCTTCGCCGGCTCGGTGACGAGAGCGAGGTCGACGAGCCAGGCGCCGTCGCGGTACGCATGCTCGTGGCGGCGCGCGGCCTCCAACGCCAGCCGGGTCTTCCCGGCGCCGCCCGGGCCCAGGACGGTGACCAGGCGGCCGGTGGTGAGCAGGCCGGCGATGCGCGCGAGGTCGTCGTCGCGGCCGATGAAGCTGGTCAGCGGCGCGGGCAGGGCGACCGGCCGCAGCGGGCCGGGCTCCGAGACCGCCGTGACAGATGAAGCGCCCGGAACGTTCGCGCTTGGAACGCCTGCGGCCGGAACGGCTGCGGTTGGAACGTCTGCGGCCGGGGCGTCGGCCGCCGGGCCTTGGGCCGGAACGGCTTGCTCTGGGGCGCCCGCCCCCGAGGTGGGCGGGGCGGGGCGCAGCAGGCGGAGGTGACGTTCGCGCAGGGCGGTGCCGGCGTCGGCGCCGAGCAGGTCGGCCAGCGCCCGGCGGGTCCGCTCGTAGACGGCCAGCGCCTCGGCCTGCCGCCCCTGCGCGGCCAGCGCGTCCATCAGCAGCGCCGCCGCCCGTTCATGGACGGGATGCTCGGCCAGCAACGCGGTCAGCCGGGCCGCGGCGGCGTCCGCCCGTCCCCGGGACGAGTCGGCCTCGGCGAGGTCGGCGACCGCCTCGATCGACACCTGCGCCAGCCGGGTCGCGACCGTGGGCGCGACAGCGGCGACGACCGCCGGCTCCGCACCGGGACGGTCACCCCACAACGCCACGGCCTCCGCGAGCGCGGCCCTCGCCCCCTCCGCGTCACCGGCCCGCAACCTCTCCCGGCCGGCGGCGGCGAGCCGCTCGAAGCGCAGCGCGTCCACGTCGGCCACGTCCACCGCCAGCCGGTAACCCCCGGCAACCTGCTGCACCACCACACCGGTCGGAACCTGCCCGGCCGCGCCACGGGCCGCGAGGGCGCGGCGCAGCCGGGAGGCAAGGGTTTGCAGGGCGGCGGCGGGCCCGGACGGCGGGGCGTCGCCCCAGATCGCGTCCACCAGCTCACCCGGCTCCACCCGGCGCCCGCCGGCGAGCGCCAGCCGGGCGAGCAGCCCCTGCAACCGCGCACCGGGAACGGGCAGGACGACCTCACCACGAGACACCTGAAACGTGCCGAGCAAGGTGATGCGAAGCGGCGCCTCCCCGTCCATCCCCCAATCTTCGCGCGCCCACCGGCGACACCGCACAACAGGGCGGCCATGACGGCCCCGTGTATGCCCGGTGTCCGCCGCATGTCACCGGCCTGCCCCAGTCTGGCGCCTGCCGTACCCATCATCATGATCAACACGGAGGCAGACCGATGACCGACAAGCACGACGCCCGCGAGTGGGTCCGGAGCTGGGGCGCCTCGCCGCAGCCGCCCGACGGCGGGCTCGGGTCGCTGGACGGCCACCCGCCCTTCGCCGACGTGACCCTGCGCCAGGTGCTGCGGATCAGCGGCGGCGGCCACCAGGTGCGCGTCCGCTTCACCAACGAGTACGGGACGGCGCCCCTCACCATCGGCGCCGCCGAGGTGGGCCTGGCGGAGCCCGGCGGCGGGGTGCGGCCGGGCAGCGCACGCGTGCTGACCTTCTCCGGCGCGCCGCGGGTCGCCGTCCCGGCGGGCGCGCCGATCCTCAGCGACCCGGTGGACCTGTCCCTGCCCGCCCTCGCGAGGCTGTCCATCAGCCTGTACCTGCCGGAACGCGTGGAAACCTGCACCTGCCACGACCCCGCGCTCGACACCGGCTGGACGATCCCGGGCAACGCCGTCACCGCCCCCGCCCTGCCGGACGACGCCGCCGTCCTGCCGGTGCGGGCCCTGATCTCCGCCGTCGAGGTGCTCGCCGACGCCCCGGCCAGGGCCGTCGTCGTGCTGGGCGACTCCCGTACGGACGGAGCCGGTTCCACCCCGGACGCCGCCCGCAGCTGGCCCGACCTGCTGGCCGCCCGTCTCGCCGAGCGCGGCACGCCCGCCCGATACGTCTCCAACCAGGGCATCAGCGGCAACCGCCTGCTCAACGACGGCATCGGCCCCGCTGCCCTGGCCCGCTTCGACCGCGACGTGCTGGCGACCCCCGGCCTCGGCCACGTGGTGCTGTCGGTGGGCGGCAACGACCTGGGCGTCTCGTTCGCCGCCCGCGACGGCGGCCCCCTGGCGGGCTTCCTGGAGATGTTCCCCGGCGCGCCGGTGACCGTGGACGACGTCATCGCCGGCTTCCGCCAGCTCGTCGCCCGCTCCCGCGACCGAGGCGTGCGGGTCCACGCCACCACGATCGCCCCCTTCGAGGGCGCCGACATCCACACCCCGGAGGGCGAGAGCGCCCGCCAGGCGGTCAACGCGTGGATCCGCACCGGCGGCGCCTTCGACGCCGTCCTGGACTTCGACGCCGTCTGGCGCGACCCGGCCCACCCCACCCGCATCAGGGAGGACTACCACTCCGGCGACCACCTGCACGGGAACGACGCCGGCTACCAGGCTTTGGCCGACTCGGTGGACCTGTCACTGTTCGACTGACCGCCCTGGGCGCCCGGTGGGCGGGTCAGTGATGGGGCAGCTGCGGGTACACGACGAGAAAGAAGACGACGAGACCCACGGCCGCGAGGATCAGCTGCGTACCGAGGCCGAGCTCCTCGCCGCCGCCGTCGCGGCGGGCGCGCCAGTCCTCGCGGTTACGCCTGCGCTCCGCGTCGTCGCTCATGCGCCGCACCATGTCGCGCTGCTGCTGTATCCGTCGCGAGCTTTCTCGCTGGTAGTCGTCGAACGGCATCCGCTCACCCCTTCTGACTCGCACCCCTTGGAGTCAGGTTGACACAGAACGTCATTACCTGGTGGTGACAGCACCGAAAGCCGCCGATCCGAGTAGGGGGTGGTACTTGTGCCGGAACCGCCGGGGTTGTCCGCCCTACCGCTGCTGGACGAGGCGGAGGCCGAGCGGACGAAGAAGGGGGAGGGAGTGCTGCTGCTCGGTGACGCGGCCACGATCGGTGCGGCGCGGGAGTGGCGGGCGAGCGTGACTTCGCCGCGCGCGACGCGTTCCGCCGGGCGGCGCGGGCGAGCCCGGCCGGGTGCAGACCGGGTCAGCCCTTGCCGAGGACGCAGAACTCGTTGCCCTCCGGGTCGGCCAGCACCGTCCACGGCACCTCGCCCTGGCCGACGTCGGCGCTGGTGGCGCCCAGGGTGCGCAGGCGGGTGACCTCCGCGTCCTTGGTGTCCACGGGGTCGGGGAGGAGGTCGATGTGGATGCGGTTCCACCAGGTGCGCGGGCCCGGCGGGGTGCGCAGGAACTCCAGGTACGGGCCCGTGCCCGTGCCCTCCGTCGGGCGCAGGCGGGCGTGGTCGTCGGTCACTTCTTGCGGGACCGAGTCCACCGCCGCGCCCCAGAACCGGGCCAGGGCGCGCGGGTCGGCGCAGTCGACCACCACGGCGGCGATCGGTCCCGTGTCGCGGTAGAGCTCCCGGGGCTCCAGCACGCAGAACACGTTGCCCTCCGGGTCGGCCAGCACCGTCCACGGCACCTCGCCCTGGCCCACGTCGGCGGGGGTGGCGCCGAGGTCCTTCAGGTGGGCGACCAGCTCGGCGTGGTGGGCGGCCGAGGTGGTGGCGAGGTCGATGTGGACGCGGTACCGCACCGTCTCCGGGTCGGGGACGGTGACGAGGTCGATGTAGAAGCCGGTGGGGTCCGGCCAGGCGACGCCTTCGGGCTCCAGGTTGGTCACGCCGGGCGCTTCGCTGGAGACGCCCCAGCCCAGCGCCTCGGCCCAGAAGCGGCCGAGCGCCGCGTCGTCCCGGGCCTTGAAGTTCACCTGTACGAGTCGTAGCGCCATGCCGCCGATCATAGGGCCGGGATGGTGAGGGAAGGGTGCTCGCGGCACGCGGATTGACGTAATCGGACCGTGGTCCGTATGCTGGCGTTCCAGCAGGCCGGCGGGTCCGGTCAGTACGCGTGAGAGGGCGTCCCATGCTGATATTTCCGTATTCGTCCCCTGCGCGAGCGTGCTCGGGCGCGGCGCAGAGGGAGGGCTGGTGATGGCGCTCGCCCGTGAGGACGGGCTGCGGCTGGTCCGCCGGTACGGCGCCGCGGAGCGGTGGCTGGCGGTGCTGGTGACGACGCGGACGGACGGCCGGCCCTCCGTGTGCGTCGTCAACGCCGGAGTGCTGCCCCATCCGGTCACCGGCGTGGACACGGTCGCGTTCGTCGCCCGCGGGGGCACCGCCAAGCTGGCCAACCTGCGCGCGAACCCGCACGCCACCCTCGTGTTCCGCTCCGGCTGGGAGTGGGTGGCGGTGCGCGGGCCGGTCGACCTGGCCGGCCCCGACGACCCCCTCACAGGGGTGGAGCTGGAGCGGCTGCTGCGCGACATCTACCACGCGGCCGGCGGCGACCACCCCGACCTCGCCGAGTACGACCGGGTGATGGCCGCCGAGCGGCGGGTCGCCGTGCTGCTGCACCCGCACCACTTCACCACCAACCCCGCCGGCACCGAACACCAGGAGACCCCATGACGCACCCGGACGGCCACGCCGACCCCGTTCCCGCCGCGCCGCCGGTGGCGCCGGGCACCATTCAGGTCTGGTCGGACCTGCTGTGCCCGTTCGCCTACGTCGGCCTGATCTGGCTGCGGCGGGCCCGCCGGCGCCTCGGGCTCGACGGCGTCGTACGGGTCGAGCACCGCACCTTCCCGCTGGAGCTGTTCAACGGGCCGCACCCCCGCCGCGGCACCGACACCGAGGCGGTCGGTCTCGGGCAGATCGAGCCCGAGGCGGAGTTCCGGATCTGGACCGAGCCCGACGATCTCTACCCGCACACCGTGCTGCTGGCCGCCGAGGCCGTCCACGCCGCGAACGCGCAGAGCCTCCCGGCGGGGGAGGAGCTCGACTTCGCGTTGCGCCGGGCGTTCTGGACGCGTTCTTGCTCGATCAGCCACCGCCAGGCCATCCTCGACGTCGCCGCCGAGGTGCCGGACGGGGCCGTGGACGTGGCCGCGCTGGCCGCCGCCCTGGACAGCGGCCGGCATCGCGGCGACGTCATGCGCGACTTCGCCGTCTCCCAGACGGACGCCGTCAAGGGCAGCCCGACGCTGCGCCTGCCCGATGGGACGGCCGAGCACAATCCCGGCATCCAGGTCTCCTGGCAGGGGCCGTGGGCGGTGGGATTCCCCGTCGTCGGCTCCTTCGACCCGAGCAGCTACGACGCCCTCGTCGAGCGCGCCGCCAAGCAATGACCCTTCGGTCGCGGCCGGGCATCTTGGAGGTGAGGAGCGCATCACCCTGCCCCTGACGCGGAGCCCGGTCCATCGAGCGCGGGCCGGGGCGCGCTGACCAGCGAAACCGTCCGATCATGACATCAGCGGTCACAGCCCGACATGGGGTCGCTCCGTGAGAAGATCGAATCCATGATTGCACTGCCTGGCTCAGGCCGCCGCAGGGGCGCTTACGCCCGCGGGCCGGCCGCCGACACGTCCGTGACGTTCATGGCGCGGCCGGGGCTGCGCGGCCGGGCGGGGCTCGGCGCCGCGGCCGTGCGGGCGGGGGCGGTCGAGTGCCGAGCATGCCCCCGGCGGCCAGTGGCAAGCAGGACGGCAAGCAGGCTGGCAAGCAGGGCGGCAAGCAGGGCGGGCCGCGGGTGAGCCCGGTCGCGGATGAGTGGCGCCTGGTGGCGATGGCGGAGGAGCGAGGTGAGACCGGGGTGGCGCGGGCCGTTCCGGACAGGGCCGAGGAGGCGGTGCTCAGCGTGGGGCGGATCGGCGGGCTGCGGCCGCGCCGCCGTCCCGGCGACGGGGGTGAGGCGTCGGGCGCCGACGTCGACCTGGTGGACGCCCTGCCGCCGGCCACCCGCCGCACGGTGGCGGCCTGGCTGCTGGAGAGGCAGTCGGCGGCCACCCGGCAGGCCAGGCTGCAGGTGCTGGCCGCGTTCGTGCGCTGGCTGCGCAGCGTGGACCCGGCGATCGAGCTGCTCGCGGTCACCGGCGCGCACCTCGACGCCTACTGCGACGCGGCGCGCGCCGGCAAGCTGACCGTCGGCGTGCGCAACCCGGGCCGGCCCCTGTCGAGGACGACCGTGTCCAGGAAGCGGGCCGTGCTGTCGTCGTTCTACACCTTCGCCTGGCGCAGCGGCGTCGTCCGCCACGACCACGCCGCCGTGGTGCCGCGCCCGGCGCCGCCCCGCGACCCCGCCGTGCTGGGCCGCGCCGATCGGCGGCTGCTGCGCGAGGGCGTCGCCCGGCTGGCCGAGGAGGGCAGGGCGGCGGAGGCGGCGGCGGTCGCGCTGCTGGACGCGACCGGCGCGCCCGTGTCCGCGCTGGCGGGGCTGACCGTGCAGGACCTGCGGGCGGTGACGGCCGGCGGGCCCGCCGTCGTGACCGTGCACGACGGCCGCGGCGACCTGGTCGCCTTCCCGGTCCCGCCGCTGGCCCGCGCGCTGCTGCGGGCGCTGTCCGCCGCCCGTACGCCCGGCGAGCCGCTGCTTCGGCGGCCCGACGGCCGGCCGGTGGACGTCCAGTGGGTCACGGCGGCGCTCACCGCGGCGGCGCTCGCGGGCGGGGTGCCGCGCGAGCGGGCCGAGCTGCTGGACCCGCACATGATGCGGGCCACCACCGTGACGGAGCTGATGCGCGAGCAGGTGATGTGACCGGCCGGGGAGGTCAGAGCCCGGTGCCTGCCGCCTCCCCGGGCAGGGTCAGGTTCGAGAGCTTGGTGTCGTACCTCTTCAGGAGGCGGGCCTTGCCCGTCGTGACGTTCAGCGCGTACAGCTCCCAGCCGCGGTTGCCGTGGAACCTGACCTCGACCTCCGTCGCGTCGCGCCAGATGGTCGGGGTGAGGTAGCCGCTGGCCGCCGACAGCCCGGTGACGGTGATCTCCCGCACGGCGCGCCCCGTCCTGACGTCGAGCACGGTGAGCACCGGCTTGGCGCTCCTGGAGTACTTGCCGTGGTCGAACGCGACCACGGTGCGCTGGTCGGGGGCCAGCTCGCTGGGCGAGATGAACGTCCCGTCGAAGCGCACCGGCTTGCCGCCCCCGGTCACGGGCATGAACCACAGGTCCGTCTTGATGTAGCGGATCAGCTCGACCACGCCGTCCTTGATGGCGATGGGCTCGTACCTGCCGTTGATCGTCGTGCGCCTCCCCGTGCTGGTGTCGATGAGCACGCCGGGGTACTTGCTGCCCTCTCGGGGGTCGAAGACCAGGTAGCGGCCGTCGTCGGAGACCACCAGCATGGAGCCGATCCCGATCTTCTCCTCCGGTGTCGGCGCGCTCACCTCGGCCCCGGTGATCAGGTCGCGCACCACGTGCGCCTGGGCCTCGCGGCTGTAGTAGGCGAGCTTGCGCCCGTCGCGGCTGAGCGCCACCGGCACGTCGTGGCCGTTCTCCTTGTGGGCGAGCGCCTGCGGCAGCCGGTACGTCTTCCCGGCGGTCGTGACGACCCGCCACTCCACGCTGTCGCAGTCGACGCCGATCGGCTCGGCGACCACCTCGCACCTCGTCCGGTACGCGTAGCTCAGCGGCCCCACCTTGCCGCCGGGCAGGTCGGGCACCGCGTTCGCCTGCTGCTGCGGCACGGCGGGGGCGGCGCTCCACCGCCAGGGCAGCGACACGGCGGTGAACGCCGCGCCCACCGCGGCGGCCGTCGCCACGGCGGTCAGCGCCAGCGAGATCCGCCGCCGGCGCCGGTGCCCCGCGACGACCACGTCGAGCAGGTCCACCAGGGGCGCCTCTTCGGCGATGCCGTCCAGGGCCTCACGCAGCCGGGTCATCGGGACACCTCCACGATCTCGGGGTCGTTCAGCAGGTGCGCCAGCTCGGGCGCGATCGTCCGCAGGCGGGTCAGCGCGTGGTGGGTCTGGCTCTTGACGGTGCCGACGGAGCAGCCGAGCACCTCGGCGGCCTGCGCCTCGGTCAGGTCCTCCCAGAACCGCAGCACGATCACGGCCCGCTGCCTGGGCCCCAGCTTGGCCAGGGCCTGCCGCAGGACGATGCGGTCGAGCGTGGCGTCGTCGCCGGTGGCGGCGCGCTCGGGCACCTCGGCGCTCGGCAGCTCGGGGCGCGGCCGGCGGCGCCAGGAGATGTACTGGTTGACCAGCGCCTTACGGGTGTACGCCTCGGGGTTGCCGCCCCTGGACAGCTTGCCCCACTGCCCCGCGACCTTGATCAGGACGCTCTGCAGCAGGTCCTCGGCGAGATGGGCGTCTCCCGTGAGCAGGTACGCCGTCCGCATCAGCGCTTGCTGGCGGGCGAGCACGAACTCGCGGAAGCCGTCGTGGTGATCCAATGTGAGCTCCTCTCGCCCGTTCCCAACGCCACCCGCGGGGCGGAAGGTTGCAGGCGAGCGCCCGGGAACGCGGGCGACGCCCCGCCCTGACCGGCCGAGCCCCGAACGCGGATGGCGCCCCGCCCTGACCGGCCGAGCCATGAACGCGGCGACGCCCCGCCCTGGCCAGGGCGGGGCGTCCTCGTCGCGGGCGTTCAGCCGAGGCGGGCGAGCTCCTCCGCGCTCAGCTCCAGGCTCGCCGCGGCGGCCGAGTCGATGATGGTCTCCGGGCGGCTGGCGCCCGGGATCGGGATGACGACCGGGCTGCGGGCCAGCTCCCAAGCCAGGCACACCTGCTGCGGCGAGACGCCGTGGGCGTCGGCGATCTCGGCGAACACGGCGTTCAGCTCGCCGGTGCGGCCGATGCCGCCGAGCGGGGACCACGGCAGGAACGCCAGCCCGAGCTCGGCGCACACGTCGATCTCCGGCTCGCTGGTGCGGAACCGCGGCGAGTACTCGTTCTGCACGCTGACCAGGCGCTCGCCCAGGATGCTGTGGGCGAGCCTGATCTGGTCGGGGTTGGCGTTCGAGATGCCCGCGTACTGGATCTTGCCGACGTCGTGCAGCTCCTTCAGCGCCCCGATCGTCTCCTCGTAGGGGACCTTCGGGTCGGGCCGGTGGTGCTGGTAGAGGCCGATGCTGTCCACGCCGAGCGCCTTGAGCGAGCGGTCGCAGGCCGCCCGCAGGTACGCCGGGCTGCCGTCCACGTCCCAGCCGTCGGGCGTGCGGGTGTGCCCGCCCTTGGTGGCGACCAGCACGGCGTCGGTGTCGCCGCCCCACAGGGACAGGGCGCGGGCCACCAGCCGCTCGTTGTGGCCGACGTCCTCGTGGGACGGCGTGTAGGCGTCGGCCGTGTCGATCAAGGTGATGCCGGCGTCGAGGGCGGCGTGGATCGTCCGGATGGACTGCTCCTCGTCCGGCATGTGACCGGCCACCGACATGGGCATGGCGCCGAGCCCGATGACTCCGACCTGCCGGCCGCCGATGGCACGCGTTCGCATGGTGGTGTTGTGCATGGGGACCAGACTGTCGCCTGGAGCGCACTCCAGGTCAACTGGCACGGCCGCCCGCGTCCTTCGTTTTCCGGATCGACCGCGGCGAACGGTTCGTCACGCGACCTGCGGGACCCGGCCGGGCGATGCGATGGTGAAGAGGGCCGCCGGGAGATCGGCGGGGAGGGAAGGGCGAGGCGCGATGCGGGCCGCAGAGTGTGATCCGGCAGCTCGGCAGGCTGATGATCCCCCTGTACGGGAGCGGGTGGCGGAGATGCGCGCCACCTCGGCCCGGCTCAGGCTCCAGGCGCGCGACATCCGGGCCGAGACCCGGCGCGTCGTGGCCGCCGCCAGGCGGACCCGGTTTCATCTCGTCACGCAGGGCGAACGCTTCAGAGCCGTCCAGGCGGCGATCCGGCTGCAACGCCTGCGGCGCGCCTGGGGAGAGAGCGGGCAGTGAGCTAGGTGCTGAGGGTGTCGCGGGGCGAGCGGCCGTAGACGCGGCGGTAGAAGGCGGAGAAGCGGCCCAGGTGGTAGAAACCCCAGCGGGCCGCGATGGCGCTGACCGTGGCGCCCTCGGCGGGGTCGGCGGCCAGCAGGTCGGTGTGGGCCGCCGCCAGCCGGACCCGGCGCACGTACCCCATCGGCGTGGTGCCGTGGTGGCGGCGGAAGGCGTACTGCACGGCGCGCGGGGTGGCGCAGGCGGCCGCCGCGATGTCGGCCAGCGACAGGTCGGGGTCGGCGTGGTGCGCCTCGATGTGGGCGACGGCCAGGCGCAGCACGGCCGGGGTGGCGTCCGCGTGGTCGGCGCGGGCCTCCTCCCGGACGGTCAGCGTGGTGGGGAACGCGGCCAGGATGCCGGCCGCGAGCAGCCGCGCGGCGTTGCCGACGACGAGGGGATGCGGGGCCGCGGGGCCGGACAGCAGCGCGTCGGTCAGGGCCAGCGCGTCGGCGATCATGCGGGAGGCGGCGGGGCCGCGGGGTGAGCGCGACAGCAGCCGCGGCGGCCAGGCGGAGCCGTTCCGGGGGACGCCGGCGACGTCGGCCAGCAGGTCCAGCGGCAGCGTCACGGTACGGATGCGCAGGTTCTCGGCCCGGGAGACGAGGTCGTCGCGGGGGAAGGTGGCCATGAGCGCGTCGCCGGGGCCGTAGCGGTGCACGCCCTGCGCGTCCTCGATCGTGACGGTGCCGCTCAGGACGAGGCCGGCCCGCACGGTCTCGATGTCGCGGTTGCGGCAGGTCATCGTGCCCGGGAGGGTGAGGTCGGTGGTGCGGAAGGAGCCGGCGTCGGCGGCCGACACGGCGAGCCGGGCGGTGCCGTCGCGGATCCTGCCCATGAGCAGCCGGCTGCCGTAGACGCGGTCCAGCCACTCGCGCACCTCGCCCAGGTCGTCGGTGACGAACCGGCTCAGGGCCGGCGCGCCGGTATCCGGCTGAGCGCTCACGGGCCTCATCCCCCTTGGCGGGACGGCGCCCGCCATGGGGCGCACGAGCCCGCGCTCGACGAACAAACACCCTGGTGCCCGTGAGAGTACTGCGGAACGTCCGCCGAGCGAAGCCCTCTCTTGACAGGACGCCGCCGCGAGCAGCACAGTACCGATCATGTTGACTACGTAGTCACACGTAAGGAGCCGCATGTCCGGGACCAGACGCCGGCCGCCGGGCAGCACCGACGTCGCCCGGCTGGCCGGAGTGTCGCAGAAGACCGTCTCCCGCGTGATGAACGGCGAGCCGTACGTGAGCGACGAGATCCGCGAGCGCGTGCTCGCGGCGGCGCGCGAGCTCGGCTACCGCCGCAACACCGCCGCCCGCGCGCTCAACCTCGGCCGCTTCCACCGCATCGGCGTGGTCTCGCTCGGCAGCGCGCTCTACGGCCCCGCCACGCAGCTCATCGAGCTGGAGCGGCGGGCCAGGGCGATCGGGTACGCCTTCAGCGTCGTGCACACCCTCGAAGGCGACGAGGGCGGCGTGGCCAGAGCCATGGAGTCGCTGCTGGAGCAGGGCGTGGACGGCATCGTGCTGTCCGACCCGATCGACGGCGGCGGCCAGGAGCCGCGCATCGAGCCCGGCGTGCCCGTGCTGAGCCTGGGGCCGCTGCCCGGCCTGTCCGGCCCGGATGTGATCGTGCACCGCCCGTCCAACGAGGACGCCGGCCGCGAGGCCACCGAGCACCTGCTCGGCCTCGGCCACCCGACCGTGTGGCACGTCGCGGGCCCCGAGCGGTGGTGGGCCTCCCGCGACCGCGTGCGCGGCTGGCGGGCGGCGCTGGCCGCCGCCGGCGCCCCCGAGCCGCCGCTGCTCACCGGCGACTGGACGCCCGCCTCCGGCTACGCCGCCGGGCGGGCCCTCGCCGGGAACCCGGACGTCACCGCCGTGTTCGTGGCCAACGACGACATGGCGATCGGCGTGCTGCACGCCCTGGCCGAAGCCGGCCGCGCCGTGCCCGGCGAGGTGAGCGTCGTCGGCATGGACGACATCCCGGCCGCCGCCTACCTGGCCCCGCCCCTGACCACCGTCCGGCAGGACTTCGCCGCCTCCGCCGCCCAGGGCCTGGCCCGGCTCGTGGACCGCATCGAAGGCCGCCAGGACGCCCCCGCACCGGACGTCCCGACCACGCGCCTGGTGACCCGCCGGTCCACCCGGCCGTACCGACCATGAAAGGATCACCCGTGCCGCGAGTGCTCTTCGGCGCCGCCTACTACCCCGAATACCACCCCAGCGAGCTGCTGAAGACCGACCTCGACCTCATGGCCGAGGCCCGCTTCTCCGTCATCCGCGTCGGAGAGTCCGTCTGGTCCACCTGGGAGCCCGAGAACGGCCGCTTCGACCTCGACTGGCTGCGGCCCACGCTCGACGGCGCCCACGAGCGCGGCATCGGCGTCATCCTGGGCACGCCCACGTACGCGGCCCCGCCCTGGCTGACCCGCCTCTACCCCGAGATCGCCGGCGAGCTGCGCACCGGCGAGCGCATCGGCTGGGGCGCCCGCCAGGAGATGGACTTCACCCACCCCGCGTTCCTGTTCCACGCCGAGCGCGTCATCCGCAAGGTCGTCGAGCGGTACGCCGGCCACCCGTCCGTCATCGGCTTCCAGGTGGACAACGAGCCCGGCCTGCACCTGCTGCGCAACCACGGCATCTTCCAGCGTTTCGTCGACTGGCTGCGCCACACCTACGGCGACGTCGAGACCCTCAACGAGGAATGGGGGCTCGTCTACTGGTCGCACCGGCTGTCCACCTGGGCCGACCTGTGGCAGCCAGACGGCAACGCCCAGCCCCAGTACGAGCAGGCGTGGCGGCGCTTCCAGGCCGACCAGGTGACCGCGTTCATCGGCTGGCAGGCCGGCATCGTGCGCGAGTACGCCCGGCCCGGGCAGTTCGTCACCACCTGCCTGGCCTACGACCGGCCCGCCGTCGCCGACGACGAGCTGACCGCCGGGCTCGACGTCGCCGCCGGCAACCCGTACTACGCCATGCAGGACGGGCTCGCCCTGCCCGCCAGGCCGCACGCCACCCAGGACTGGCGCACCCGCGACATCTGGGCGTTCTACCGGGCGGCCGACCGCATGTACTCCTCGCGGCAGGAGCCGTTCCTCGTCACCGAGACCAACGCCCAGGCCATCGGCGCGCCCTGGGTCAACCAGCCCGCCTACGACGGGCAGTGGCGGCAGGCCGCCTGGGCGCTCGTCTCCCGCGGCGCGTCCATGATCGAGTACTGGCAGTGGCGGACGCTCGTGTTCGGCACCGAGACGTACTGGGGCGGCGTGCTGCCGCACAGCGGGCGGCCCGGGCGCACGTACCGGGAGATCGCCCGCATCGGCGCGGAGCTGGAGCGGGCCGGCGACCTCGTCGAAGGTCTCACCCCCGACGGGGACGTGGCGCTGCTCTACTCCCACCCCAGCAAGTGGGCGCTGGCCGCGCAGCCGCCGCTCCAGGCCGCCGACGGCGGGCCCGACCGGCGCTCCTACGAGGCGATCTTCGACGCCTTCTACCGCGGCGCCTTCGACGCGGGGCTCCAGGCGCGCGTGGTGCACGCCGGGCAGGCGGTCGCCGAGGACCCCGCCGCGCTCGCCCGCCGGCACCCGGTGCTGGTGGCCGCCGGTCTGTACGTGACCGACGACGCCACCCTCGGCTGGCTCCGGGCGTACGCGACGGCGGGCGGGCACCTCGTGCTCGGGCCGCGCACCGCGTACGCCGATCACGAGGCGCGGGCGCGGCGCGACGTGCAGCCGGCCCGGCTGGCGGAGGCGGCGGGGGCCTGGTACGACGAGTTCAGCAACCTCGACGCCGACCTGCCGGTACGAGCGGCGGACGGCTCCCCGCTCGACCTGCCCGGGCAGGCCGCCGGCACCCGCTGGGCCGACGGGCTGCAGGCCGACGGCGCCGAGGTGCTGGCCGGCTACCGGCACCCGCACTTCGGCCGGTTCGCCGCCGCCACCACGCGGGCGCACGGCGCCGGCCGCGTCACCTACGTCGGCACCCTCCCGAACCCCGCGTTCGGCGCGGCCCTGTTCCGCTGGCTCGCCCCGGACCCGGGCCCCTGGCACCCGGCCCCGTCCCCCTCGGTCACCTCCACCGGCGCGACCGCGCGGGACGGGCGGCGGCTGCGCTTCCTGCACAACTGGAGCTGGGAGGAGACGGCCGTGCCCGTGCCGGTCGCCGTCCGCGACGTCCTCGACGGCACCGAGCACGCGGCGGGGACGGAGCTGCGGCTCGGGCCGTGGGACGTGCGGGTGCTGGCCGAGGTGTAGGCCCGGGCGGTCAGGCGCTCACGGTCAGGCGCTCCCGGCCCTCGTCCCACCTCCAGCGGACGTCCCGGCCGGTCAGGTGGACGCCGCCGATCCACCGGTCGACGCCGTTGATCGTCACGTGGTCGGCCTCACCCTCCAGCACGCGCGCACCGGCGCGGGTGAGGCGGACCTCGGTGGCGAAGCCGGCCGGGCGGCCGGCGGGCTCGACGCTCAGCAGCGGCTGCGGGCCGCCGGCCAGGCGGTCGATCGTCGCGAAGTACCAGGTGTCGCCGATGTAGGGGCGGGCCTCCCTGGCGGAGGCGCGGGCGAAGACGTCTCCCGCCGTGGAGCCGCCGTCCGGCTCGACGGCGGCCAGGACACGGCGCTCGGTGAGGGAGAGGCCGTCGCGGGTCGAGGGGTACTCGCGGCTCAGCCGTTCGAACGCCTCCCCGAGGAAGCGCAGCTCGGGGGAGCGGTCGGCGGCGATCGCGGGCAGGCCCTCGGGGGCAGGGGCGCGGAAGGCGTTCCACGCGTGGATGGCCAGGTCGAAGGCGGCCGGGGTGAGAGCGGCGCACGCCCCGGTCGCGGGCAGCGCGGCGAGCTGGTCGGGCCGCAGCTGGCCGAGGCCGCCGAAGCGGGCGATGCCGGGATGCTCGCCGATGCAGATCAGCGTGACGCGCTGCGCCGGCACCTTCAACCCGGCCAGGCGGGACAGGATCTCCACGATCTGGAGCTGGTCGTACAGGTCGGCCTCGAACCACAGCACGTGCTCGCCGTCGCGGTGCGCCTCCAGGGCGGCGTCCCGCTGCTCGAACATGTGCGGCCCCTCGGCGCGGTCGTCGGCGCCGGCCGTCCTGAGGAACGCGGTCCTGACCCGGCGCAGCTCCTCGGGCGGCAGCGCGGGGACCGGCCCCTCGTGCAGCGTGTCCCGCCAGTAGATGATGTGCCGCGCGAGCCCGGTGCCCGCCAGGTCGGTGGCGTCGCCGTTGCCGACGTGCAGCGCCGCAGCCATCCGCGTGAGGTCCACGTGCTCGGTCATGAACGTCTCCCGTGCGGCAGGCGCGGACGGCCGCCTCCCCCATGCTAGCCCTGGCCCTGCTCGATCACCGTGGACAACGCTGGTCAACGTGCCGATCTGGCTGGTCAACACGCGGCGCCGTACAACCGAACCCTCGGACGCCTGACGGAGGAGGCCATCATGATCGGTTCGACGGGGCGCGCCACGGCCCGCGGGTTACGCCCGCGCCGGCTGCCGGCCATGGCCCGCAGGTTAGGCCCGCGCCGGCTGCCGGCCGCGGCCGTGGCGGTGCTCGCCGCGGGCCTGCTCCAGGCGGGCGGTGCGAGCGCGTGGGCGGCCGGCCCGCCGTCGCCGGACCCCGGCGTCGGCGTCGAGGAGGAGGGCGCGGAGCCGTCCGGCGAGGACTGCGACGCCGGGACGGACGCGGCCGGCGACTCGGCGCTCGCCGTCACGGCGATCACCGCCGACCGGGTCGCGCGCCACCCGGCGCGCAAGTACGCGGGGTTCGCCAGGGACGACCGGGTCAGCATCCCGCGCCAGGACGAGGCCAACACCCGGCAGCGGTACCTGGACGTCGAGTACGCGCTGCCCGCCGGCGTCGAACTGACCTGCGTCCGCGTGGACCTCCTCGACACCACCCCGCGCTCCGGCAGGACGGTGCTGCAGACGGTCACCGAGGCGGCGCCGACCGCCGACGGCGGCGAAGGCGTCAGGAGCGTCGGCCGCGACCGGCTCAAGGTGCGGGTGACCTTCGACGAGCAGCACCCCTCCAAGCTCCGCGCCAAGCCCGCGCAGGTGACCAGGGTCGGCTACCGCGTCAGCCTGATCGGCGAGGACCAGGACGGCACGGTGGTGGCCGCGCGCAAGGACTCCGCCGACTTCTTCCCGCTGTGGCGGCTGCCCGCCGGCCTCGACCGGTACGGCCCGCGTGACGACAAGACCGGCGGGGACGACTGGTGCTCGTCCTTCACCCACGGCTGGCTGTCCTCGGCGACCGGCCGGGCGCTGCTGCCCCGCGTCAACGACATCTCCGGCGAGCACGCCCGCAACCTCGGCCACCAGACCCACCTGACCGGCGACGACATCGACGCCTTCCACCCCTACCGCTTCTCCGGCGTGGACGCGGGCGCCGCCGGCTCCGGCGGCCGCAACTACGCCAGGCTGGTGGCCGCCACGCGGGCCGCCATGGACGGCGACGCGGACGGGCTCGGACAGGTCAAGGAGTGGGCGGAGACGACCAGGACCCGGCTCGCCCAGCTGATCGACGACGGGAACGTGGTGCGGATGTACTACGCGGCCGGCAGCGCCGTGAAGGGGGACGCGCGGTTCACCGCGGGCTGGGCGAGCGCGCTGCTCAGGACCGGCGTGTACGCCTACACGGACGCGAAGAAGGAGGCCCGGGAGCTGGATCTCGGGATCGGGGAGTGGAGCAGGATCGGCAACAAGGTCATCACGGCCAGGGACTTCCGCCCCGACCACAACGACCACCTCCACGTGACGCTGAGCGAGACCCGCCGGAGGTAGCCGCCGATCCGGGCGGAGGGCCGCTGGGGGGCTGAGGGCGTGCGGCTGGGGGCGTGCGGCTGGGCGGGCTTACGGCTGGGCGGGGTGTGCGGGCCTGGCCGGGTGCCGGCTCAGCGGTACCGTTCGGCGAGCAGGTGGAAGGCCTGCTTCGGCTCCCACGACCCCTCGCCGGTCACCCGCACGATGCCGTAGCTGGCCGCGTCGAGCTCCCCGGGCATGTCGTGCTGCGCGAAGGTGTTCACGAACACGCTGTCCACCCCCTCCTGCTCGCACACGTCCAGCACCTCGCCCAGGTAGGCGGCCTGCTCGCCCTCGTCGCGCGCCAGCGGCCGGCTGAGCCCGACCGGCCGGTGCCCGTCGTACCGGACGACCTCCGTGCCGCGCGCCCCGAGGTCGCCGGCGTTCCGGAACGTCATGCAGCCGACCTCGGTGATCGCCACCGGCTTGCCGCTGCGCGCCACCAGCTCGCGCACCCCGTCGCGGTACCGGTCGGCGATCTCCGCCGACCGGTACAGGTCCACCCCGACGATGTCGAACGGCGACCAGTCCACGGACTCGAACGGGATCGCCGCGTACGTGATCCGGCCCGCGAACCGCTCCCGCACCACCGTCACCGCGTCCTCCAGGAACGCGTTGACCAGCGCGGGCACCCGCCCCAGGTGCCGGCGCAGCGTCTCGGGCGAGGAGAGCAGGCCGACCCGGTCGCCGATCGTGTCGCCGGGCAGGAAGCCCCGGCTGAGCAGGCTGTGCTCCGCGCCCGCCACGAACACCATGTCGCTGCCCTTGATCCGCCCGGCGCAGTCGGCGAACAGGTCGAGCAGCTCGGCCGGCGACAGGTCGGCGGTGAACGGCGAGAACCACACCTCCAGCCCCACCTCGACGGCCTCGCGGGCGGCGGCCTCCAGCCGGTCGGGGTCCGAGCCGATGATCCTGACGGCCGTGCCGTGCAGGTCGCGCCCGATCACCTGGAGGTCGCGCCGCACGTCCTCGATGTCGAACGTCCCCCTGGTGTCGTGGTCGCCGATCACGATGCCGGTGTCGTACACGATGCCCTTGCCGCGCATGTCCTCATCCTTCCCTTAGGTACGGTACGTACCGTACCCTGATGGGCATGAGGCGTCGAGGTCAAGAGCTGGAGCGGGCCATCCTGAAGGCGGCGCAGGACGAACTGCTCGAATCCGGATATGCCGGGCTCACCATGGAGCGGGTGGCCAAGCGGGCGGGCACCAACAAGAACGCCCTCTACCGCCGCTGGCCCCACCGCGCCGCGCTCGGCGTCGCCGCCTACGCCGAGCTGGCCGCCGCCCACACGGTGATCCCCGACACCGGCAGCCTGCGCGGCGACGTCCTGGCCCTGCTGCGGGCCGCCAACGACCACTGGTCGTCGCCGCTCGGCGAGATCCTGCGCGGGCTGCTGTCCGCCGCCGGCGACGACCCCGAGCTGCTGTCCGTCCTGCACGCACGCGTCAGCGGTGGCGACAGCGGGGCGGGCATGTGGCAGGCGGTGCTGCGGCGGGCCGGCATCGAGGTCACGCCCAGGGTCGCGACGGTGGCGATGGGGCTGCTGCGCAACGAGTTCGTCACCCGGGGGACGCCGAACGTCCCCGATGACGTGCTCGTCGAGATCGTCGACGAGGTCTACCTCCCGCTCGTCACCGGCCACCTCCCCGGAGGAGCGGTGAGAGGCCGCTCGTCACCGGCCGCCTCCGCGCAGGAGCGGTGAGAGGCCGCTTGCCAGAGTGACGACGCCGTGGATGCTGGTGGAGTGGTGACACCGCAGGCTCCACCGACCTCGCCCCTGCTCGAGCGCATCCGCCGCAGCATCATCGGCGACGACGAGGTGCTGCGCGGCCCGTACGGGCCGCGCAGCATCATCTACGCCGACTACACCGCCTCCGGCAGATCGCTGACCTTCATCGAGGACTTCATCCGCGACCACGTCCTGCCCCGCTACGCCAACACCCACACCGAGAGCTCCGGCACCGGCCTGCAGACCAGCCGGTTACGGGAAGAGGCCCGCCGCGCCGTGCACGAGGGCGTCGGAGCCGGCCCGGACGACGTGGTGATCTTCTGCGGCTCCGGCACCACCGCCGCGATCAACAAGCTCGTCGCCATCCTCGGCCTGCGCACACCCGGCCGGTACGAGGGGCGGCCCGTCGTGTTCGTCGGCCCGTACGAGCACCACTCCAACGAGCTGCCCTGGCGCGAGTCCATCGCCGACACCGTCGCCGTCGGCGAGGACGCGAGCGGCCACATCGACCTGGCTGACCTGCGCGCCCAGCTCCGCCGGCACGCCGACCGGCCGCTGCTCGTCGGCAGCTTCTCAGCCGCCTCCAACGTCACCGGCATCCTCACCGACACCGACCGCGTGGCCCGGCTGCTGCACGAGCACGGCGCGCTGTCGTTCTGGGACTACGCCGCCGCCGCGCCGTACGTGCCGATCCGGATGGCGGCCGGCGCGGGCGGCCACAAGGACGCCATCTTCCTGTCGCCGCACAAGTTCATCGGCGGCCCGCAGACGCCCGGCGTGCTGGTGGTGCGCCGCGAGCTGGTACGCAACCGGGTGCCCACCGCGCCCGGCGGCGGCACCGTCCTGTTCGTCGACCCGACCGGGCACCGCTACCTCGCCGACCCCGTCGCCAGGGAGGAGGGCGGCACCCCCGCCATCGTGGAGTCGATCCGCGCCGGCCTGGTCTTCCGCCTCAAGCAGGCCATCGGCACCGATCTCATCCAGGCCCGCGAGGAACGCTTCTGGCAGCGGGCCCTGCGCCGCTGGGAGCGCAACCCCGGCATCGACATCCTCGGCGACCGCGACGCCCGCCGCCTGTCCATCGTCTCCATCAGGATCCGCGCGGGCGACGGCCTGTTCCTGCACCACAACTACGTGGTCGCGGTCCTGAACGACCTGTTCGGCATCCAGGCACGCGGCGGCTGCTCCTGCGCCGGCCCCTACGGCCACCGCCTGCTGTCCATCGACGCCGCCCGCTCCCGGGCGTTCGAGGAGGAGATCGGCAACGGCTGCGAGGGCATCAAACCCGGCTGGGTGCGGGTCAACTTCAACTACTTCATCTCGGACGCCGTCTGCGACTACCTGATCGACGCCGTCGACCTCATCGCCCGGTACGGCGCCCGGCTGCTGCCCGACTACCGCTTCGACCCCGCCACCGGCCTGTGGCGCCACCGCGCCGCCCCCACCGACCCCCCACTCCACCTCTCCGACCTGCACTTCGACGAGCCACCCCCGGGCGGTGGTGGCTTGTACGGCCGTGGTGCGGGCGGCCCGCTTTCGGCGGACCCAGGTGCGTGGCTTTCCTCGCGCGCCCGGGTCGGCGACGACGACGCCCTTCCCGGCTACCTGGCTGAGGCCCGCACCCTCCTGGAGTCCCGCCCCGCCGAGATCGACCCGCACCCGCCCGGCCTCCCGCAGGAGTTCGAACGCCTGCGCTGGTTCCCCCTTCCCAAGATCTGCCTGGACCGCCCCGGCCCCACCCCTTGACCGGAACGCAACCACCCGGCCGCGACCTGCCGCACGCTTTGTCCAGTGCGGTCCGGACAACGCCGGTCATCATGCCGAGCAGCCCGATCATCGCGCCCCGTCGTATCCAGGAGCGGAGAGCCGCCCGGAGGGAGGGCGGCGACCGGCATCCAGGGGGCCATGATGACGAGCAGGAGATCGGCGGGCGGACGCCACCGCCAGGGCCGGCCCACACCCACCCCACCACCGGACCCGGCGGCCCGCCCCGCCCGGAACGCCCGGAACGACCGCGACGAACGGGGCCTTAACCGCGCCCTCCACCCGGCACCACTCCAGGCACGCACGACGCCACCCGACAGCACCTACGACGCCACCAGAGCCATCGCCGGCCGCAACCCGCGCGGCGCGGTCGCCGGACCTGCCGCCCCCGATCCGGGCCGCGCCGCTGCCGGGCCTGCCGCCTCCGAGTCGGGTCGTGCGGCTGCTGGGCCGGGTCGTGCGGCTGCTGAGCCTGGAGCTCACGACGCCGATCGGGCGGGTGGCGTCCCGGCCGTTGCGGCGGGGAGCGACGAGGCGGCGGCCACGGTCCAGTTCCGGCACGTCCGTCCGGCCGTGCCTCCGGCTCGCCTGGCACACGCGCCCGTGCCGCCGGGCCGCCCGGCACAGGCATCCGCGCTGTCAGCCCGCCCGGCACAGGCCGCCCCTGCGCCGGCGACTCGAACCCCTGCCCCGGTGGCTCACGCGGCCGAGCCTCCCGCACCGCCGGAGGCGGCGGCTCGCAAGGGGCGGTGGTCGCGCGGCTCTGTCAAACTGTGGGTGATCGCCGGGGTGCTCGCACAGGTCGGGCTGTTCGCGGTGACGCTGCTCAACCAGGACCGTGACCCGGGCACGGCGCTCGCCGCACCGGCCGGAGCCGCCGGGCCCGCACAGGCAACGGAAGCCACGCCGAACACCGAACCCAGGACGGCCGCGACGAGCAGGCAGAGCCGGACGGGCGCGATGGGCCGGTCCGCCGAGGGGGAGCGGGGCGGGCAGGCACGTAAGGGCGGCGTGGGCCTCGCCTTCTCGGCGGTCGCCGGCCCGAGCTGCCCGCGCGACTCCGGCCGCAGTGTGAACATCATCGGCGCCCCCGGCAGGGACGGCTGGAAGGACGCGAAGGCGGGCGGCTGGACGGGCGCGGGCTGCGGCGAGGGTTTCCTGTTCTCGGACCTGAAGTACGACCCGGCCGCCACCGTCCGGCCGAGCAACACTTTCCAGTGGCGCTTCACGACGGGCCTGCGCGGCCGGCACCAGTGCGTGGTGGGCGTGTACGTGCCCAGCTCCGGCCTGGCGGGCCAGCGCGTCTGGTACACGGTCACCGACGGCTTCGACAAGGGCGCCCGCACGGTCACCGAGTTCACCCTCGACCAGCGCATGCGGCAGGGCACGTGGGTGGCGGCGCCCTCGCCGGTGACGGTCGAGGGCGGCCTGGTGATGGTGGAGATCAAGGACACCGGCATGGGGAACGCGACGGGCGACCAGTCGATGGCGGCGGGCCCGATCCGGCTCTCCTGCGCCTGACCGTCCGACCGATGCCCAGGTTACGGCTCGACCACCTCGACGATGGAGACCATCGTCCCCGTGGGCACGATCCGGGCGATCCGCAGCCCGGCCGCCGCGAACAACGCGGCGAACTCCCCCTCCGTCCGCTCCCGCCCCGTGAACGCCGTCATCAGCATCATGTCCACGGCCTTGGCCTGGTGGGGCTCGTTGCCGGGCGGGATGACCGCGTCGATGTTGAGGATCCGCCCGCCGGGCACCATGGCCCGGCGGCAGTGGCGCAGGACGGTGACGCAGCTGTCGTCGTCCCAGTCGTGCAGGATGCGTTTGAGCACGTAGACGTCCCCGCCGACGGGCAACCCGGTGGAGAAGTCGCCGGGCGCGAGGCGGGCGCAGCCTCCGTCGCGTCAGGGATCCCGCTGTCAGGGTAGACGCGGCTCCCGTCCCGTTCCAGAGCGAACACCGCGGCGCGCACGCGGACGGCCGTGCGGCGCCCAGCGCCGTGCGAAGTCAGGGGTAGGAGTTAGAGGTCAGGAGGTGGAGGTCAGGGGCGGCGGCCGACGGCGCCCAGCACGCCGCCCTTGGCCAGCCCGGGCGGCAGGTACGGGTCGTCGTTGCGCCAGTCCTGGGCCGGCACCACCCCGGGCTCCAGCAGCTCCAGCCCCTCGAAGTAGCCGCGCACGGTCTCCCGGTCGCGCCAGGCGATAGACCCGGAGGCGGAGCGGCGGTAGACGCCGCGCGCCTCGTCGATCTTTTCCGCGTCGTTCTCGTCCGGCTCGATGTAGCCGTGCGAGAGGATCAGGTACCCGCCGGGCACGAGCGCGTCCCGCAGCGTGGTGACGATCTTGGTGACTTCGTCGTCGTCGTTGAAGAAGTGCAGGACGGCGGCCAGGACGATCGCGACGGGCCGCGAGAAGTCGAGGTGGGCGGCGGCGGCGTGGAGGATGTCCGCGGGCCGCTGCAGGTCCCCCTGCACGGCGAACGTGTCGGGGTTGTCGGCGAGCAGGGCCTGGGCGTGGGTGAGCACGATGGGATCGTTGTCGACGTAGACGACCCGCGAGCCGGGCGCGGTGCGCTGCACGACCTGGTGCACGTTGTCCTGCGTGGGCAGCCCGGCGCCGATGTCGAGGAACTGCCGCACCCCGGCCTCGGCGACGTGCCGTACGGCGCGGACGAGGAACCCGCGGTTGGCCAGGGCGACCTCGCGGACGTCGGAGCCGGCGTCGCGGGCGAGCCGGATGATCTGCTCGGCCGCTTCTCTGTCGGCGGCGAAGTTGTCCTTGCCGCCCAGGTAGTAGTCGTACATCCGCGCGACGCTGGGGATCGTCGGGTCGATCCCGTGGGGCACGTTCTCGTCCACCATCGCCTGCCTTCCTCGCCTTGACCCGGATCATACGGGTAAATCCGGCTCTGCGTGATCTTCCACGGGAATCAGCAGAACGCGGCTCGGTCGGGTTCGGGCAGCCAGTGGCGCTCCGGGTCGAACACCGGGCGGTCGTCCCGGACGAAACGGAGCAGCGACTCCAGCGCCGGATGGCGGTGGCGCCGGTGGAACAGCAGCGACGACGGGTAGACGGGCACCGGGTCGACGAGCGGGATCCGTACGGTGCCGGGGTGCCACGGCAGCCGCATCGTCTCGCCGACCAGGCTCATCCCGCGTCCCGCGCCGACGTCGGCGACGAAGTGGTCCCAGCCGAAGTCGGGCCCGGAGGTGTCGATCCGGATGCCGAACGCGGCGCCGAGCAGGTCGTAGAACTCGGCCCACTCGCTGCCGGGCACGTTGCCCGGCATCCACACCACCGACCCGGACAGCTCCGCCGTGCGTACCGACGTCCGGCCGGCCAGCGGGTGCCCGCGGCTGACGAGCAGGTGCGCCGGCTCCAGAAACGCCGGCACGCTGCCCAGCTCGTCCAGGGAGCCGCTGACCCGGCAGAAGGCGGCGTCGACCGAGCCGCGTTCGATGGCGTCGCGGGCGCTCCTGAGCCCGTTGGAGGTGACGATCTCGACGTCCACGTCCCGGTGCCGCCGGTGGAAGGACCTGAGCAGGTCCACCGGCGCCAGCCGGGTGTCCAGGACGTCCACCCGCAGCGCGCGCCGCCGCCCCCGCAGCACCTCCCGCGCCTGGTCGGCCAGCCCGACCAGGGCGCGGGCGTGCGGCAGGAACGCCCGCCCGTCCTCGGTCAGGTCGGCCCCGGCGCGCGTCCGGGAGAACAGCCGCAGCCCCAGGTCGGACTCCAGCTTCGCGATCCGCTTCGAGACGGCCTGCTGGCTGATGCCCAGTCGGGCCGCGGCCTCGCTGAAGTAGCGCTCCTCGGTGACGGCGACGAAGGCGCGCACCGTGCCCAGATCCAGGTCCGCCGCACCTTCCTGCACAACCGGTGGTTGTGCCGGATCGGCGTGTCGATTGTTGGACAACCCCACCTGCTCTCGGGTCGAATGACGCGGGCCGTTCCCGAGACTACAACCACGAGGGGTGATCGACCGGTGGGATCCTTCGTCCACCTGCACGTCCACACCGAGTACAGCATGCTCGACGGCGCCGCCAAGGTGGGGCTGCTGATGGACGAGGTGGCCCGGCAGGGCATGCCCGCGGTGGCGATGAGCGACCACGGGAACGTGCACGGGGCGTACGAGTTCTACCAGTCCGCGCGCAAGGCCGGCGTCAAGCCGATCATCGGCATCGAGGCGTACGTGGCCCCCGTCTCCCGGCACCATCGCAAGCCCGTCTTCTTCAGCGACGACCTGGCCCTGCGCCGCTCCGACGACGACACCGGCGAGGGCGGCGACGTCTCCGGGCGCGGCCTCTACACGCACCTGACGATGTGGGCGGCCGACGCCCCAGGGCTGCGGAACCTGTTCCGCCTCCAGTCGCGCGCATGGCTCGAAGGACACGTCCAGAAATATCCGCGCATGGACGATGAACTGCTCGCCGAGCACGGCGCCGGCCTCATCGCCACCACCGGCTGCCCCTCCGGCGAGGTGCAGACCCGGCTCCGCCTCGGCCAGTACGACCAGGCCGTCGAGGCCGCCGCCCGCCACCGCGACCTGTTCGGCCCCGGCAACTACTACCTGGAGCTGATGCACCATGGCCTGCCCATCGAGCGCCGCGTCCGCGAGGACCTGCTCAGGCTCGGCAGACACCTCGCCCTGCCGCCCCTGGCCACCAACGACTCCCACTACGTCACCGAGGACCAGGCGAAGGCGCACGACGCGCTCCTGTGCGTCGGCACCGGCAAGCGCCTGGCCGACACCGACCGCTTCCGCTTCGGCGGCACCGGCTACTTCATCAAGTCTCCCGCGCGGATGCGCGAGCTGTGGGACGCCGAGGTTCCCGGCGCCTGCGACAACACCCTGCTCGTCGCCGAGCGCGTCGGCGACTACGGCGAGGTGTTCGCCCACCGCGACCTCACGCCGCGCTTCCCCGTGCCCGAGGGCGAGACCGAGTCGAGCTGGCTGCGCCGGGAGACCCTGGCCGGCGCCCGCCGCCGCTACGGCGGCGACCCGCCCCAGGACGTGCTCGACCGTATCGACCACGAGCTGTCGGTCATCGACGCCATGGGCTTTCCCGGCTACTTCCTCGTGGTGGCCGACATCTGCCGCCACGCCCGCGAGCACGGCATCGGCCTCGGCCCTGGGCGCGGCTCGGCCACCGGGTCGATGGTCGCGTACTGCACCGGCATCACCCAGCTCGACCCGATCGAGCACAAGCTCATCTTCGAGCGTTTCCTCAACCCCGAGCGCATCACCATGCCGGACGTCGACCTCGACTTCGACGACCGCCGCCGCGACGAGATGATCGACTACGTCACCCGCAAGTATGGCGACGACCGCGTCTGCCAGATCGTCACGTTCAGCACCATCAAGGCCAAGGCCGCCGTCAAGGACTCCTGCCGGGTGCTCGGCCTGCCGTACGCCGTCGGCGACCGCATCACCAAGGCCTTCCCCGCCGCCGTCGGCGGCAAGGAGATCCCGCTGGCCGCCATCCACGACAAGAGCCACCCCCGGCACGGCGAGGCGGCCGAGCTGCGCGGCATGTACGAGCAGGACCCCGACGTGCGGCGGGTCATCGACACCGCGACCGGCATCGAAGGGCTCACCCGCGGCACCGGCGTGCACGCCGCCGGCGTGATCCTGTCCAGCGAGCCGCTGATCGACGTGATCCCGCTGGTCAAGCCCAAGGCCGGCGGGCCCGTCATCACCGGCTTCCCGTTCACGCAGGCCGAGG
Organism: Nonomuraea composti; assembly: GCF_012034275.1. Taxonomy (NCBI): domain Bacteria; kingdom Bacillati; phylum Actinomycetota; class Actinomycetes; order Streptosporangiales; family Streptosporangiaceae; genus Nonomuraea; species Nonomuraea composti. The sequence continues at coordinate 37,300 of NZ_JAATEP010000068.1, forward strand.
ACATGGGCCTGCTCAAGATGGACTTCCTCGGCCTGCGCAACCTGACCGTGATCGGCGACGCGATCGCGAACGTGCGCGCCAACAAGGGCATCGACATCGACATCTTCGAGGTGCCGCTGGACGACGCCACGACGTACGAGCTGCTGGCCCGTGGCGACACGCTCGGCGTCTTCCAGCTCGACAGCGGCGGCATGCGCGTCCTGCTCAGACTCATGCAGCCCACCACGTTCACCGACATCGCGGCCGTGAACGCCCTCTACCGGCCCGGCCCGATGGAGATGAACGCCCACACCAACTACGCGTTGCGCAAGACCGGCAGGCAGAAGGTGGAGCCGATCCACCCCGAGCTGGAGCAGGCCCTCGAGCCCATCCTGGGCGACACCTACCACCTGGTCGTCTTCCAGGAGCAGGTCATGGCCATCGCCCAGCAGCTCGCCGGTTACTCCCTCGGCGCCGCCGACCTGCTGCGCCGCGCGATGGGCAAGAAGAAGAAGGAGGTCCTGGACGCCGAGTGGGACCGCTTCTCGGCCGGCATGCGCGGCCGCGGCTACTCCGACGAGGCGATCAAGGCGGTCTGGGACGTGCTCGTGCCCTTCAGCGGGTACGGCTTCAACAAGTCGCACACCGCTGGCTACGGCCTGGTCTCCTACTGGACGGCCTACCTCAAGGCCAACCATCCTTGCGAGTACCTGGCGGCGCTGCTCACCTCCGTCGGCGACGACAAGGACAAGATGGCCGTCTACCTGTCCGACTGCCGCCGCCTCGGCATCAAGGTGCTGCCGCCCGACGTCAACGCCAGCAGGCTCGACTTCACCGCCGTCGGCGCCGACATCCGCTTCGGCCTCGGCGCCGTGCGCAACGTCGGCGCCAACGTCGTGGCCGCCATCGTCGCCACCCGCGAGGCCAAGGGCCCCTACACCGGCTTCGACGACTTCCTCGCCAAGGTGCCGCCCGTCGTCTGCAACAAGCGCGTCATCGAGTCGCTGGCCAAGGCCGGGGCGTTCGACGGGCTCGGCCACCACCGCAAGGCCCTCGTCGCGGTGCACGAGCAGGCCGTGGACACCGTCATCGACGTCAAGCGCAACCAGGCCCACGGGCAGGACACGCTGTTCGGCGAGGCGGGCCACAGCGGCGCCTTCTCGATCGCGATCCCCGACGGCGAGTGGGACAAGGCGACCCTGCTCGCCCACGAGCGGGAGATGCTCGGCCTGTACGTCTCCAGCCACCCGCTCGACGGCGCCGAACGCGTCCTGGACGCCGGCCGCGACACCACGATCGCCGACCTGCTCGCCTCCGGCCGCCAGGACGGCACCGTCAGGATCAGCGGCATCGTCTCCGGCCTGCACCGCAAGGTCACCAAGCAGGGCAGCCCGTGGGCGATCCTCACCCTGGAGGACCACGACGCCTCCGTGGAGTGCCTGATCTTCCCCAAGACCTACACCCTGTACGGCGAGGCGCTGGCCGAGGACCGCGTGATCTCGGTACGCGGCCGGATCAACGTGCGCGACGAGACGGTCAGCGTGTACGGCGAGGAGATCGCCGTCCTCGACCTCGCCACGGCGGGCACCGAGCAACCCGTGGTGATCTCGCTGCAGGAGAGCCTGCTGAACGCCCGCATCGTCCGGGAGTTCAAGCACATCCTCGCCGCCCATCCCGGACGCGCGCCCGTCCACGTGCACCTGCACCGCCGGCACGCCGGGAGCCTGCTGCTCGACCTGGTGCCGTTCCAGGTCGCGCCCGGCCCGGCCTTCTACGGCGACATCAAGGCGCTGCTGGGCGCGACGGCGATCGGCGGCGCGTGAACGGCTCGCCCGCCTGCCCGCCCGTCTGTCCACGCTGCCGCTTCGGTGAGATCCTGGCCGTCCTGCGCCTGCCGCGCACCTGGACCAACGCGTCCGGCCGCCCGGTGCGCGGGCTCGGCGAGGTGCTGCTGTGCGCGCGCTGCGACGCGGGCGACCCGCTCGCCACCTACTTCGCCGTGCACGCCACGGCCCGCCCCGAGCACGCGCAACTCCTGGCCCGGCTGCTGCGGCAGTGGGCCGCCCGCGCCCGTCCCGAGGGCCCGGACGAGGACGCGCTGCGGGCCGAGGCGGAAGCCTGGCGCAGGGGGGAGTTGTGAGAACCCATTCTGTACCTACTAGTATGTACGGCGTGGACACCAGGGAACGACTCATCGAGACCACCCGCGAGCTGCTGTGGGAGCGCGGCTACGTCGGCACCAGCCCCAAGGCGATCCAGCAGCGCTCCGGCGCCGGCCAGGGCAGCATGTACCACCACTTCCACGGCAAGCCCGACCTGGCGCTCGCCGCCATCACCCGCAACGCCGACGAGCTGCGCGAGCGGGCCCGCACCGCGTTCGACGGGCCCGGCACCGTGACCGACCGCGTCACCGCCTACCTGCGCCGCGAACGCGACGCCCTGAAGGGCTGCCCCGTCGGCCGCCTCACCCACGACCCCGACGTCATGGCCGACCCCGAGCTGCGCCGGCCCATCGAGGAGACGTTCGCCTGGCTCACCGCCACCCTGGCCGGCCTGCTCGCCCAGGGCCGCGCCGACGGCGAGCTCGACCCCGCACTCGACCCCCAGGCCACGGCCGCCGCGCTGGTCGCCGTGGTGCAGGGCGCCTACGTCCTGGCCCGCGCCGCCGGCACCGCCGACCTGTACGCCCAGGCCGTCGACGGCGCCCTCGCCCTCATCCGCCCCCACCGGCAGAAGGAGAACCACTGACATGCCCTTCGTCCGCATCGACGCCCTCCGCGCCGACACCGCCCGCCTCGACGCGCTCGGCCGCGCCGTCCACGACGCCCTCGTCGAGACCCTCGGCATCCCGCCCGGCGACCTGTTCCAGGCCCTCACCGCCCACGACGGCACGCACAGCCTGATGCGGTACGGCGACTTCCCCGACACCCGCCGCGACGACGACCTCGTCTACATCTCCATCACCCTGCGCTCCGGCCGCACCCCCGACCAGAAGCGCGCCCTGTACCGGCGCATCGCCGAACTCGCCCACTCCTACGCGGGCACCGAGCCGCGCAACGTGCTCGTCTTCCTCACCGAGAACGAGCTGATCGACTGGTCGTTCAGCGACGGCGTCGCCCACTACGCGCCCGCCCAGGACGACTGATCTCATCACCACTTGCGGTCATCCGCCTACCTTCCGTCACGGATGCGAGTACGGTGACATCCGACCGGCTCGACCGAGGGCGAGGAGGACCGCGATGGACGCCACCCCATGACCGCACCCCCGCGACCCCCGTCGGACGGGGAACAGCCGCCGGGAGAGGAGCCGGTCCGTCATGACGTCCACGTGGAGGTCTTCGGGCATGGCCGGGCGTTCCTGACGAGCGGCGGCTCCCAGACCGTCATCATCCACAACGGCCCCTGGCAGCGCGCCCGCGTCACGACGGACGAGGTCGCCGACGACTGCCCCTACCCAGGGCTGGCCGCGTTCGGCGCCCATCAGGCCCGCTGGTTCTTCGGCCGCGACGAGGTCATCGCCGACCTGCTCACCCAGCTCGACCACCGCCTGACCGCCGGCGGACTGCAACTGGTGGTGGCTCCCTCGGGGGCGGGCAAGTCCTCCCTCCTGCACGCCGGGCTGCTGCCCCGCCTGGCCGAGGGGGCGCTGTCGGGCTCCCGCACCTGGCCCGTCCTGGTCCTCACCCCGACCGCCGACCCCTTCGCCGCCCTGGCCGCCCAGCTCCGTCCCGGCGACGACCAGGACCAGGTGGCCGCCGAACTGGCCGCGAGCCCACCCCGCGCCGCCGCACTACTTCGCCGCCTCCTGAACCCCGCTCCCCACCCGGCTTCCGGCCCCGCACCCGACCTCGCTTCCCGCCCCGCACCCGACCTCGCTTCCAGTCCCGCCACCGCCCCCGCTCCCGCCACCGACCCAGCTCCGGCCACCGACCCCGCTCCCGCCACCGCCCCCGCTGCAGCGACCGGCCGGCGGGTCGTCGTGGTGGTCGACCAGTTCGAGGAGCTGTTCACCCTCTGCCCCGACCGCCGGCGGCGCGAGGCGTTCATCGAGACTCTGACCCACCTCGCCGCCCCCGAACGCCCGGGCGCCGCGCCGGTGGCGCTCGTGGTGGCGGGACTGCGGGCCGACTTCTACCCCGCCTGCGCGGCCCACCCCGCCCTGCGCGCCGTACTCCAGGACCGGCACCTGCTGCTCGGCGCGATGACCGCCCGCCAGGTGGAGGAGGCGATCACCTACCCGGCCAGGGCGGCCGGCCTGGAGATCGAGCCCGGCCTGGTCGAGCTGCTGCTACGGGACCTGGGCGTCGGCCACGACCCCGCATCCGTCCCGGACCGGGACCTCGGCACGGCACGCTGGACGGACCCGGACGAGCGAGGCGGCTACGAGCCCGGCCGCCTGCCGCTGCTCGCCCACGCCCTGCGCGCCACGTGGGTCCAGCGCCAGGGCAGCGCCATGACCGTGCAGGGCTACCGCGACGCCGGCACCATCCACCGCGCGCTGGCCCGCACCGCCGACCGCGTCCACGACGCCCTGCCGCCGGCGGCGCGCCAGGCGGCGCGGCCGTTGTTCCTGCGCCTGGTCAAGATCGGCGACGGCACGCAGGACACCCGGCGCCGCCTGTCCCGCACGGAGCTGATCGAGGCCGCCGCCGACCCCGACGCCGCCGCGGTCGCGCTGGACGCCTTCACCGCCGACCGCCTGCTCACCCAGGACGACGGCACGGTGCTGATCACGCACGAGGCGCTGCTGCGCGGCTGGCCCCGGCTGCGCGGCTGGATCGGCGACGACCGCGCCGGCCGCCTGCTGCACCAGGACCTGGAGGAGACGGCCGCCGCGTGGGTACGCTCCGGCCGCGACCCCGCCCTCCTGTACCGGGGCAGCCGCCTGGACGCCGCCCGCGCCTGGGCCGAGACCGACCCGCGTCGTTCCCGCGACGAGCTCAGCCCCGCCGCGCAGGCGTTCCTGGAGGCCGCGGTCCGGTTGCGGCGGCGTACCCAGCGGCGGCGGACCGTCGTGACCGCCGCGCTGGCGGCGCTGGCCCTGCTCGCCTCCACCACCGCCGTGTTCGCCTCCGTGCAGCGGCGTGAGGCGCTGCACCAGCGCGACACCGCCGTCTACCAGCGGCTGCTGTCGGAGGCCGACCGCACCGCCGACACCGACACCGTCCTGTCGGCCCAGCTCACCCTGCTCGCGCGCCGAGAACGCCCCGCCGACCAGCCCACGGACGAGACCGACACGCGCCTGCTCAACACCCAGCACGTCCCGCTGCCGATCGTCCTGACCGGCCATCAGGCCGAGGTCAACGCGGTCGCGTTCAGCCCCGATGGCCGGACCCTGGTGACCAGCTCCGACGGCACGATCCGCCTCTGGAACGTGGAGAACCCCGGCCACATCACCCTGCGCGGACGCCCGCTGCCCTCACACGCCGGCGTCAACGCCAAGGTGGCGTTCAGCCCGGACGGCCGGACGCTGGCCGCCACCGGAGCCGACGGCACGATCCGGCTGTGGAACGTCACCGACCCCGCCCACCCGTCCCCGCGCGGCACCCCTCTGACCGGCCACAAGGGCTACGTCTTCGCCCTCGCCTTCAGCCCGGACGGCCGCACGCTGGCCAGCGGCGCCGCCGACGGCACCGTACGTCTGTGGAGTGTCGAAACCCCCGGCCCGCGCGGCAAGCCGCTCACCGCCCACCACGGCCAGGTGATCGCCGTGGCCTTCAGCCCCGATGGCCGCACGCTGGCCAGCGGCGGCGGCGACACGCTCATCCGGCTGTGGGACGTGCGCGACGCCGCCCACCCGTCCCCGCGCGGCAGGCCCTTGACCGAGCACTCCGACACGGTCACCGCGCTGGCGTTCAGCCCGGACGGCGAGACGCTGGCCAGCAGCGGCATGGACGCCTCCGTCCGGCTGTGGAACGTGCGCGACCCCGGCCACCCCGCCCCCCGCGGCTACCCGCTGGACGGCCACACGGGCTCCGTCCTCGCGGTGGCGTTCAGCCCCGACGGCCGGACGCTGGCCAGCGCCGGCGCCGACCATTCCATCCGCGTCTGGGACGTCATCGACCCCGGCGTCCCCCGTCTGCGCGGCCGCCCCCTGACCGGCCACGCCGACGCCGTCTGGGGCCTGGCGTTCAGCCCGGACGGCCGCACGCTGGCCAGCGCCGCCAACGACCACTCCGTCCGCCTCTGGCAGCTGCCGCCGGGCCGGCTCGCGGGCCACACCGGCGAGGTGTGGACGGTGGCGTTCGCCCCCGATGGCCGCACCCTGGCCAGCGGCGGCAAGGACCGCACCGTCCGGCTGTGGGACGTCACCGACCCCGGCCACCCGGCGCCTCGCGGCAGGCCGCTCACCGGCCACGCCGACGCGGTGACGTGGCTGGCGTTCAGCCCCGACGGCCGCACCCTCGCCAGCGCCGGCGAGGACCGGGAGATCCGGCTGTGGAACGTGACGAACCCGGACCGTCCGACCCTCCGCGGCAAACCACTCACCGGCCACACCAGCTACCTCATGGCGGTGGCGTTCAGCCCCGACGGCCGGACGCTGGCCAGCGCCGCCGAGGACGGCACGGTCCGCCTGTGGAACGTGACCGACCCCGACCACCCGTCCCCGCGCGGCAGGCCGCTCACCGGACACGGCGGCGGCGTCTACACCCTCGCGTTCACCCGCGACGGCACCACCCTCGCCACCGCCGGCCAGGACCGGAAGGTGCGCCTGTGGGACGTACGCGACCCCGCCCGCCCCGCCCTCCTCGGCCGCCCCCTCGCCGGCCACGGCACCGACGTGCTCGCGGTGGCGTTCAGCCCGGACGGCGCCACCCTGGCCAGCGCCGGCCGCGACCGCACCGTACGCCTCTGGAACGTGCGCGACCCCCGGCGCGCCACGCCCTACCCCTTGCCCCCGCCCGCGCACACCGCCGCCGTCGCCTCCGTCACGTTCTCGCCCGACGGCCGGAGGCTGGCCACCGCCGGCGCCGACCACACCATCCGCCTCTGGGACGCCACCCACCCCGCCTCGGCCCACCCGACCGGCCTCCCGCTCACCAGCCCCGGCACCGTCATCGGCCGCACCCTCTTCAGCCCGTATGGCCGCCACCTGGCCAGCGCGACCTCCAACGGCGACGTACTGCTGTGGGACCTGCGCCCCGAACAGTCCGCCCACCGCGTCTGCACCCTCACCGGCACCTTCTTCACCCAAGAGACCTGGCAACGCGACGTGGGCAAGGACGTCGCCTACGCCCCGCCGTGCGCATGAGGCCGGACACCACCGGCCCTTCAGCGAGGCAGGAGGGCGATGGTGCCGATGAGGAGGACGCCGGCGACGGCGATCGCCGTCCGACCGCCGGCGAGCCCGGCCAGGACGCCCCACAACGCTGTGGCCGTCGCGATCGTGGCGCGGCTGGTGATGGTCCAGGCCGTGAGGACGCGGGCCACCGTGTCCTGGGGCGCCCGGCGCAGCCGGTACGTCACCAGCACCGGGTTGAAGACCGCGATACACGTGATCAGGCCCAGTTGGGCCGCCATGACGACGAGCAGCCCGCCCGTACCGGGGCCGACGAACGTCAGCCCCACGAGCCACAGCACCCGCGCGGCCCCGAAGCCGAGCAGGATCCGCCGCTCCCCGAAGCGCCGCACCAGCGGCCGGGACAGCCGGGCCCCCGCGATCCCGCCGAGGCACGGCACGCCGAGGGCGAGCCCGTACTCGAGGGGTGTGAAGCCGAGGTCGTGCACCATCAGGTGGAGCAGCAGGGGAGCGGTGGCCATGATGAGGGCGTTCACCAGGACGCCGTTGGCGAACAGCAGGCGCAGGTCCCGGTCGGCGGCGATCGCGCGCCAGCCCTCCGCGACGTCCCTCAGCCGGGAGCCGCCGGCGGCGCGGGCGGGCGGCGGGGGCTCGGGTGCGGTGATCGAGCGCAGGCCCAGCGCGGACAGCGCGTAGCTGGCGGCGTTCAGGGCGACCGTGACGACCGGGCCGAGCAGGCCGACGAGCGCGCCGCCGGCGGGCGGGCCGACGGCGGTGGCCAGCCAGGAGACGGTCTCGAACCGGCTGTTGGCCCGCACCAGGTGCCGGTCGGGGACGAGCGATCTGAGGTGCGCGCCGCCGGCCCCGACGAAGACGATGTCCGAGACGGCGACCACGACGGCCACCGCGAGGAGCTGGGCGTAGGTGAGCAGCCCCAGCGCGTACGCGGCCGGCACGCTCAGCAGGACGAGGAAGCGCACCAGGTCGGCGCGCACCATCAGCGGGCGCTTGCGCTGGAACTCGATCCACGGGCCGAGCGGCACCGCCAGCAGCGCGCCGGCCGCCCCGGACGCCGCCGCCATCCAGGAGAGCTGCGCGGCGCTCGCGTCCAGCACGAGCACGGCGATCAGCGGGAGGGAGTCGAGGGCCAGGTACGTCCCCGCGGCGCTGGTCGCGTAGGCGCCCCACAACCTGCCGAAGTCGCGCCCCAGACCGCCGCCGTCGCCCGCCATCCCGCTCCCTCCGATCGGACCGGAGCCGATCCAACACGGGGAAGGGCGGCACGCTCAAACAACGGACGTTCACGCGCGGACAACCGCCGGTTGTCCGCCGAGGCAGGCGGGCTACCCGCGGCTGGTGGGTTGTTCGGGGCCGGCGGCGAGCGGGGCGGCCGGCGTACGGGTGAAGCGGGCGCGGATCCAGCCGGGGATGGACGGGCCGCCCGCGAAGCACCACAGCGCGATCACCGGGTCGCAGATGGCGCAGCCGAGGGAGGCCTCGTGCGAGATGGGCAGGATGGGGCTGCCCTTGAGGTGGTGGACGACGTCCCAGGCGGTGTGCACGAGCCAGCCGATCCCGATCCAGGTCCAGCTCTTGAGCCCCCGGTAGGCGATGTACGACATGACGACGGGGAGCACGAACTCCCAGTAGCCGAGCCCGAACCCGCTCAGGTAGGCGGCCCCCGCGCCCCCGACCACGACGGCGTTGAGGGGGCGGCGGTGCGGCTCGGGGACCAGGGAGACGATGGTGACGGCGATCAGGCCGATCACGATCGGCATGATGATGGACATGACGGTCCGTTCTGCGAAAACGTGGAAGGAATGGACGAGCCGCCCGGCCGGGGGCGCCGCCAGCCTAGAGCGGCCCCGCCCCGGCGTCCCACGGGGTGGAACGCCAACTTCCAACGGATTCTCGCCAGCCGGGTCAGGCCGGGCCTTGAGGGAGAGGCCCGGCCTGACCGGCCCGCGGGGGCCGGAGGTTACGGCTCCAGCAGGATGGAGTTGACCGGCGACAGGTTCACGACGTAGCCGCCGGGGCCGAGGCGGGCACCGCAGTTCTGGCCGCCGTAGGCCGCGCAGAGGCGGAAGCCCGCGCCGCCGGTCTGGTTGTTGACGACGAGGCGGTCGCCGAAGACGTTCCTCAGGTTGTGGGCGCCGTACCTGAAGTACGTGTCCGGATTGCCGTTGGAGGTCGTGTCCGGATAGATGCACACGTGCCCGGACGGGCATCCCGCTCTCGCGCGCTCCATTTCCATGGCCGGCACCCGGCCGGTCGTGGCGGCGGCGGGGGCGGACAGCGCGGCCAGCACCGCGAGGGCCGTGACGCCGCAGGACAGGAGCGCGCCGCGAAGACGGGTCGGGCGGGCGGCGGGGTGGATGTTCTTCCGCATGGTGGTCCCTGCTTTCTCTTCAGGACGGGTGGCCGGTGCTCCGGGGGGCTCCCGGCCGGCGCTGTGCCAGCTAAACGGGCCCGGCGGGCGGTCCGACAGGGAGGCGGACGGACTCGTGCGAACTCGTCCGGGACCGGCCGCCCGCGAGCCGGTCCCGGACACTTTGCGGCCACCCCCGGACGCGCTGCGTAATGGTTCGTATACTTTCCGGCGTGGACGGGGTCAGGAAGGGGCCGATGAACGCCGATCCGGGCAGCGATCCTCCCGCGCCGGAGGAGGAGGGGCGGCTCCGGCCGGAGGCCGTGCACAGCCACGAGGAGCTGGTGGCGTTGCTGGCCGAGCAGTTCGCAAGGGCCGATGTGTCGCTACGGGAGCTGCAGGCGCGGGCCGACCGCTCCGGCGGCACCCGCCTGCCCCGCGCCACCTGCGCCGACATGCTCGCCGGCCGGCGCTTCCCGCGCAAGGCGGTGATGGTGGCGTTCCTGCGGGCCTGCCAGGTGCCCGAGCAGCGGCTGCCCGCCTGGGAGCGGGCCTGGGAGCGGGTCCGCCTCGCCCGCATGCGGCCGCCACCGGACGGAGGTGCTCCGCCGCCGGCCTCGCCGGCGGCACCCACGAGACGGAGGCGGGGCGTGCTGGTGCTGGCCGGGGCCCTGGCGGCGGCCGTGATCGTGACGGCGGGCGCGATCGTGACGGCGGGCGCGGTCGCGTGGCCGGGCCGGGACACGCTCACCGACGACGGCCGCGCGTTCGGCCCCGGCGGGTGGAGCCGGTTCACCGTGCGCATCGACCCGGCGGCCGGCCCGGTGCGGCTGGTCCGCCGCCTGGACGCCCGCGTCTCGCGTCAGCGGGCCGCCATCACGGTGAACGGCGCCCCCGCCGGCCACTGGGAGCCCCTGCCCGGCGGCACCGGCGGCTGGGCGGAGCAGCACGTCGACCTGCCGCCGTCCGTGACGGCAGGCCGCGGCACGCTGGCCGTCCTGACCTCGTTCACCTCCTCGGAGTGGGACTTCAGCGAGTTCAGGTACGCCGTCGAGCAGCAGACCGACGGCGGATGGCGCACCACCGACACCCTCGACGTCGGCCAGGCGGAGAGCGAGGCCGCGCACGGCTACCGCATCGCGGGCGAGACCTTCCGCGGCAGCCGTACCCTCGAACCAGGCTTCAGGACGGCCGCGCGCGTCCGCTACGAGGCGGAGGCCGGGCGGATCAGCCACGCCCGGGCCCGCTCCGGCGCCGCCGGCGCCTCGCAGGGCACGGTCGTGGCCGGCCTCGACCACGAGGACAGCTGGGTGGACCTGAGGGTGTACGCGCCGCGGACCGGCCGCTACACCGCGCACGTGACCTACGCCGCCGGTTACGGCGACGCGCAGCACGCGGTGACGGTGAACGGCTCGACCAGGTTCACCCTCGACTACCCCCAGCACGGCTGGGACGTGTGGCGGCAGGTGACGGCGTCGCTGCCGCTGTCCCGCGGCTGGAACACGCTGCGGTTCCGGCACCATGACCGCTGGGCGGAGCTGGATCACGTCGAGATCGCCTGACGGCGGTCATGGAGATCGGCGGCGCCGCGCCGCTAGCCTGTCCGGATGAAGACGCATGGTGAGCTGAAGGGGTTCTGGGAGCGGCGCCTGCGGTCCGACTGGACGGAGAGCGGGGTCGGCTACGCGGCGCTGGGCCGGGCGTTCAACACGTGGATGTACCGCGTGCGCGCGGAGGTCTTCGACCGCGAGGCGGCGACCCTGCCGCTCGACCTGCCCGAGGCGCGCGTCCTCGACATCGGCTCGGGCACGGGCTTCTACGTGCGCCGCTGGCAGGGCCTGGGGGTCCGGTCGATCGTCGGCTGCGATCTCACGGCGGCGGCGGTGGAGCGGCTGCGCGGGCGCTTCCCCGGCGTGGAGTTCCACGAGATGGACATCGCGGAGCCGGGGGAGGTGCTGGAGCGGGGCGCGTTCGACGCGGTGTCGGCCATGGACATGCTCTTCCATATCACCGACGACGCCCGCTACCGGGCCGCGCTCGGCTCGATGGCCGCGGCGTTGCGGCCGGGCGGCATCCTCGTCCTGTCGGAGAACTTCCTGCGGCGGCTCGAGCAGCGCGGCGACCACCAGGTCAACCACACGCTGCCGTGGATCACCGAGGCGCTCGAAGCGGCCGGGTTCGACGTGATGCGCCGGGTGCCGATGCTCGTCCTCATGAACGCGCAGGTCGACGCGAACCCCGTCTGGCGCAAGCTCTGGGGCGGCCTCCTGCGCGCGGTCACCCTGAGCGAATGGACGGGGAGCCTGGCGGGCTCGCTGCTCTACCCGCTGGAGCGGCGGCTGGTGCGGGTGCTGAGGGAGAGCCCCACCACGGAGCTGATGATCTGCCGCCGCCGCTGAGGCGGGTCAGGAGTAGAAGTGCATGACGACGGCCAGGCCGACGAAGTGCATGAGCGCCACGGCGACGAGCAGCGAGACGAACACGAACTTGGCCGGGCCGTGCTCGAAGTGCTTGCCTTCCTTGAGCGGCGGCAGCTTGGCCTGGCGCTCGGCGATGCGCTCCTCCAGCGGCTTGCGGTGAAACACGGGGATGTCCTCCAGCCGAACGCTTTGATTTGTGTGCCAATGGTTTGTACACCAAGTAAGCTACCAGACGACGAAAGGGGTGCACACCGATGGAGCCTGTGACAGAGGCGACAGATCTGCTGGCGCTGGACCGGCAGGTGTGCTTCGCCCTCAGCGTCGCCTCGCGCAGCGTGATCGCCCTCTACCGTCCGCTGCTGCAGCCCATGGGCCTGACGCATCCGCAGTACCTGGCGATGCTCGCGCTCTGGGAGCGCGAGCCGCTGTCGGTCAAGGAGCTGGGGGAGCTGCTGCAGCTCGACCCCGGCACCATGTCGCCGCTGCTGAAGCGGCTGGAGGCGCTGGGCTACGTCCGGCGCGAGCGCAGCAGCAAGGACGAGCGGGCCCTGGCCGTGACCCTCACCCCGGAGGGGCGGGCGCTGCGCGCGCAGGCGGAGAAGATCCCGCCCGCCATCGTGGCCCGGCTCGGCATGAGCCTCGACGAGCTGCAGCGGTTGCACGAGTCGCTGACCCGGGTGATCGCCGCCGCCCGCGGCGCTCTGTGAACAGCCGGACTGCACGGGTGACCGCGTTGCCCGTGCCCGCCGACCTCGCCCACCTGGTGGCCGCGAGCTGGGTGCTGGACGGCGGCGCGGTGCCGCGAGGTCTGCCGCAACCCGCCGTCGATCTGCTGGTCATGCCCGATGGGGAGTGCCGGCTGGCCGGACCGGAGACGCGTGTCCGGCAGGGGACGCTGCCCGAGGGCGGAGCGCTCATCGGGGTGCGGCTGCGGCCGGGGACGGTGACCGGGCTGTTCGGGGTCGCGGCCGACGAGGTGCCGCTGGCCGGGACGCCCCTCGAGGCCGGGCCCCTGGACGGGCCGGTGGGCAAGCGGCTGGCCGGGGCGCTGGCCCTGGTACGGGCGCGGGCCGGGCGATGCCAGGTCGACGAGCGGGTGCGGGCCGTAGTGGCGGCCATGCACGCGAGCCCAGGTACGCCGGTGCACCGGCATGCCGCCCGGGCCAGGCTGTCGGAGCGGCAGCTACGGCGGCGGTTCGGGGCGGCGGTCGGGCTGCGGCCCAAGGCGTACGTGCGCGTGGTCCGGCTGCACCACGCGCTCGCCGCCGCGCGCGCCGCGGTGGCCAGGGGCGAGCGCCCGGACTGGGCGGCCATCGCCGTGCGCAGCGGCTGCTACGACCAGTCCCACCTGCTCGCCGAGTTCCGGCACGCGGTGGGGGCGCCGCCGGCCGCGCTGCTGCCGGACGTCCGTTTTCTCCAAGCCCCGCCGGGCCGGGGTCAACACACTCGAGGGCATGAGTGATGACGTCGTCGAGGAGATCTTCGGCTGGTACCGGCAGACCGCACGCGACGGTCTCGCCGGCGACGGGGTGCGGTTCGCCGAGCCGGTCGGCGCCTGGGTGGTGCACGGCTACAGCGAGGTGAAGCAGGTGCTCACCGACTACGCGGTGTTCTCCTCCGACGAGCGGCACCACAGCGCGCGACCCGTGCCGCACCGGGACAACCCGGTGCTCGGCAGCTTGTCCGGAATCGACCCGCCCCGGCACCACCTGCTGCGCCGGCTGGTCAGCCGGGCCTTCACGCCCCGCGCGATCCAGGCCCTCCTGCCCTCGATCGCCGACACCGTGCGGACGCAACTGGCCGGCGTGCACGGTGAGCTGGACGTGATCGGCCGGCTCGGCTACCCGTTGCCGGTGCGCACCATCGCCACGCTGCTCGGCGTCGAAGCCGACCGGCAACCGGACTTCGTGCGCTGGAGCGAGGCGATCACGTCCTTCGCCGGCTCGTTCGCCGAGGACCCGGTGCGCCAGGCCGCGTTCCGCGCCGCACGCGCCGAGCTGGCCGCGTACCTGCGGGAGGTGTTCGCCGAGCACCGCGCCCGGCCCCGAGACGACGTGATCGGCACTCTGCTGGCCGCCGAGCCGGACGGCGGCCGGCTCTCCGACGAGGAGTTGCTCGACTTCTGCACGCAGCTGCTCATCAACGGCCACGAGAGCACCAAGACCCTGCTGGTCAACGTCGTGCTCTGCCTGGCGGCCCATCCCGACGCGCTTGCCCGCCTCCGTGCCGAGCCTGAGCTGGTGCCGCATGCCATCGAGGAGGTGCTGCGGTTCCTGCCCCCGGTCGGTGGCACCGACCGCTTCACCACCGGCCCGGCACGCATCGCCGGGCACACCGTCGAGCCCGGCCGGCGGGTGATCGCCATGATGCTCTCGGCCAACCGCGACCCGCGCGTGTTCGCCCACCCCGAGGAGTTCCGGCCGGACCGGACGCCCAGCGAGCACCTGTCCTTCGGCCACGGCGTGCACTTCTGCCTCGGCGTGCACCTGGTCCGGCACGAGGTCGCGATCGCGGTTCACGCGCTGCTGCGCCGCTTCCCCGGCCCGTGGTCGGTGGGCCGGATCGCGATCGGGCGCACCCCTGTCGGCATCGACGTGCTCGATCTGACGCTGGCCGGCTCCTAGCGAACCCGGGGCACCCCTTGCCGGGCGGGAGCGACCGCCTTATAGTCATCGACATGACTATTAACGGAGATGACTAGCCGGATGGCGCTCCGGCACGCCGTCCTGGCGGCACTGCTCGACGGCGAGTACAGCGGCTACCAGCTCACCAAGATCTTCGACGTCGGCGTCTCCAACTTCTGGTACGCCGCCCCGCAGCAGCTCTACGCCGAGCTGGCCAAGCTGGAGGCCGACGGCCTGGTGGCGGGCCGCGAGGTGGTCCAGCGCGGCCGCCCCAACAAGCGCGTCTTCAAGGTCACCGAGGCAGGGCTGGAGGAGCTGGCCGCCTTCGCCGCCACCCCGGCCAAGCCCCTGCTGCTGCGCGACGACCTCGCCGTCAAGGTGCACGCCGCCGACCTGGTCGACCCCGCCCCGCTGATCACGCAGCTACGGGAGCGGGCACAGGAGGCCGCGGCCAAGCTGGCCCTGTTCGAGCAGACCCTGCGCCGCCTGCGCGGCGACCTCGGCGAGGAGGAGTTCCTGCGCGAGGGCGAGCGAATCGGGCCGTACCTGTCCTGCCTGGCCGGTTGCCGGCTGGAGCGGGAGATGCGCGACTGGTGCCAGGAGACCGCGCGGACGCTGGAGGAACGCGCGGGCAGGAG
>NZ_JAATEP010000069.1:0-52373 GCF_012034275.1 Nonomuraea composti
CGAGGTGCTGGGCGAGGCCGGTGACGGCGCGGAGGCCGTGGCCGTCGCGGAGCGGCTGCGGCCCGACGTGATCCTCATGGACCTGCGGATGCCGCGCGCCGACGGGGTCAGCGCCATCAAGGAGCTGGCGCGGCGGGGGGTGTCGGCGCGGGTGCTGGTGCTCACCACGTACGACACCGACAGCGACGTCCTGCCGGCCGTGGAGGCGGGTGCCACCGGCTACCTGCTGAAGGACGCGACGCGGGAGGAGCTGTTCCACGCGGTGGAGGCGGCGGCGCGCGGGCAGGCGGTGCTGTCTCCGGCCGTGGCGACCCGGCTCATGGGGCAGATGCGCCAGCCGGTCTCGGAGCCGCTGTCGCAGCGCGAGGTGGAGGTGCTGGAGCTGATCGCGCGGGGCTCGACGAACCGGGAGGCGGCCAAGGCGTTGTTCATCAGCGAGGCGACGGTCAAGACGCACCTGCTGCACGTGTACGCCAAGCTCGGCGTCAACGACCGGGCCGCGGCCGTGGCGGCCGCCTTCTCCCGCGGCTATCTGTCACCCCGCCGCTGAGGAAGCGCCCTTCAGTCGAGGCCGGCCGCCTGGTCGAAGGCGCGGCGGTTGGCGCGGATGGTGCCCTCGTGGTCGGCCGCCCACCGGGCGAGCGCCAGGACGGGCTCCGACAGGGTGCGGCCGAAGGGGGTGACCTCGTACTCGACCCTGGGCGGGATCTCCGGGAAGACCTTGCGCGTGACGAGCCCGTCGCGTTCGAGGTTGCGCAGCGTGAGCGACAGCATGCGGCGGGAGATGCCGGGCGCCGTGCGCAGCAGCTCGGTGAAGCGCATCGGCCCCTTGTCGAGCAGCCCGATGAGGATGAGGCTCCACTTGTCGCCGACCCGGTCGAGCACGGAACGCAGCACGTCGGGGTCGTGCTCGATGCACGCGCTGTGGCCCAGCGAACGCAGCACCCGGTCCGCCTCGGTCTGGTGCGACATGACTCCCCTTCCTGGCTCTCGCATGCTACATCGGTCACCAAAGGTGACCGACACCTAGTCCGCCAGGGGCAGGCGCAGGACCAGGCACGTTCCCCGGCGCGGCAGGTCCTCGACGGTGAGCGAGCCGTGGTGCGCGTGGGCGATCTCGCGGCAGATGGCCAGGCCGAGCCCGGTGCCCTTGGGGTCGCGGGCGCGCGACTCCGGCAGGCGGGCGAAGCGTTCGAAGACGAGCTCGCGGTGCTCGGGGGCGATGCCGGCGCCGTCGTCGGCGACCACCAGCACGCCGCTGCCGTCCTCGGCCCTGACGGCGACGGTGACGGCGGTGGTGGCGTGCCGCTGGGCGTTGTCCAGGAGGTTGGTCAGGAGCCGGCCCATCAGCAGCCGGTCGCACGCGACGAACACCTCGGGCTCCAGGTCGGCGTGCACGGGGACACGGCCGGGCGGGCGGCGCCCGATCTCGGCGCGGGCCAGCGCAGCCAGGTCGGTGCGCTCGTGCTCGGCGGCGCGGTCGGCGTCGAGGCGGGCCAGGGTGAGGATGTCGTCGGCGATGGCCTGCTGCCGTTCCACGTCGTTGAGCAGGTCTTTCGCCATGCCGGGCCAGTCGACCACGTCCGGGTCCATCAGCGCCTCCTCCAGGCGCAGGCGGGCGCCGGTGATGGGGGTGCGCAGGTCGTGGGAGGCCTCGGAGGTGAAGCGCCGCTCGCGTTGCAGGGCGGCCTCGAGCAGCTCCAGGGTGTCGTTGACGACGGTGGCCAGGTAGCGGATCTCGTCGTGGTGGGGCGGGACGGGCACGCGGTGCCCGAGGTCGGTCGCGGTGATCTCGGCGAGCTCGGCGGTCATGGCCTCGACGGGGCGCAGGGTGCGGCCGACGAGGTGGTGCGTGGTCAGGCCCACGACGACGAGGATGATCGCCGAGGCGGTCAGGAGCTGGGCGAGCAGCGTCTCGCTGACGTACCAGGGCGGGTCGGGCAGCACGCTGTAGGCGATCAGGTCGCCGGTGTGGGTGGGCACCCACATGGCCGCGACGAGCATGCACCGGCCGGGGAAGCCCGGCACGTCGCACAGCCGCCGGTCGGTGAAGGACGGCCGACGCGACGGCTCGAACGTGGCCATCCGCGGCTGGCCGAGCACCCGCAGGCTGGCCGAGACCACCTGCCCGGACGGATGGACGAGCTGGGTCGCGGCCACCTCCTCGACCTCGATGACCGGTGGCACGGGGCGGTGCGCGAACCGGTGCACCAGCTCCAGGTCGGCCCCGTAGACGTGCCTGAGCCGGTGGTCGGTCTCGTGGTTGTGCCGGTGGCTGAGGATCAGGGACACCGTGATCGCGCACAGCACCACCCCGACCATGGTGGCCAGCATGGTCATCCGGGCCCTGATGGACCATTCCGCCCGCCTGAGGCGGCGGGCGAGGCGCAGGAGCGGCCGGAGCAGACCCTTCATGATCTGCCGTCCCCTCATCCGCCCCGCGGAAGCACCCCATCCCGCTCTCCTTCCCGCGACCTGCGGGAACACGCCCCAAGGGGAGGCCAGATCCGGTGCCCTCCGGTCATCGGACGGCCTCCAGGGGGCAAGCGCCTCCCCTCAAAGACCCCCAAAGAGGACAAATAACGAGATATGCCCCCATGGGGGCTGCGTACCGTTGACGTATGTCGCATCGGCTGACAGCGGAAGGGCCGACGCCGGACGTCCGTGCCGGTCGGGACGCACCCCGTCCCATGACCCCCGCAGGAGACGTGGCGGCCGTCGACGAGGCCCTGGTCGAGGCGGCGGCCGAGACGGGCGCGCACCTCGCCGTGCTCTACCTGCTGCACGACGGCGACGACGTGCTGCTCATGGAGGCCGGGCTCGGGCTGCCGGCCTGGGGCTCCAGGCCATGGACGCGCATCAGGCTCGGCGCCGACGCCCCGGTGGTCGCCGCGGTCCGCCGCGACGAGCTGATCTGGGTGCCCGGCCCCGACGCCATGGCCCGCGAGTTCCCCGGCACGGCGCTCGCCATCCCCTACCCCTACGCCGTCGCCGCCGCCCCGATCCACGCCGGCGGGCGCGTCCGCGGCGTGTGGGCCCTGACCTGGCCCGCCGCCCACCCCGCCGACCTTTCCCCCGGGGAGCTCACCGTCATCAACCGCACCAGCCACCGCATCGGCCGCGCGCTGGAGGAGGCGGAGGCGAACGGCCGCCCGATCCGCGCCGTGGGCCAGCCGCGCGCCCTCGCCCCGCTCCCGCCCGCCCACCAGGACGACCAGCGCGCCCCGGCCGCGCTCGACTGCCTCGACCGCTTCACCGACGGCGTGGCCGCCATCGACATCGAGGGCCACATCACGTTCTGCAACCCCGCCGCGGCCGAGCTCCTGGGCCTGGACGGCACGCCGATGCAGGGCTGCCTGCTGTGGGACCGGGTGCCGTGGCTGCGCGACCCCATGTTCGAGGACCGCTGCCGCGCCGCGTCGATCGGCCAGCAACCGGCCGACCACCTCGCGAGCCATCCCGACGGCCGCCTCATCCGGATCCGGCTGTACCCGACGCCGACCGGCATCAGCCTGCACCTCACCCCCGCCGAGCCGGGCGGGCCCGGGCACGGCGACCCGATGCCCGCCGACGGGGCGCCGCCGCTGACCGACTCCCGCAACCTCCTGCACGTGGCCTCCACCCTGACCCGCGCGCTCGACGTGGGCGAAGTCGTCGACCTGGTCGCCGACCACGTCGCCCCCGTCTACGGCGTGCGCGCCATGGCCCTGCTGGTGGCCGAGGGCGGCAGGATGCGCATCGCCGGCGCCCACGGCTGCGCCCAGGAGGTGCTCGACCACCTCGACGGCCGGCCCGTCACCGCGCCCACCCCCGTGGAGCGGGTCCTGCGGACGGGGCTGCCGCTGTTCTTCGGCTCCCCTGAGGAGCTGCGGCACGAGGACCCGGGCTTCGCCCGCTCCGACGACACCGCCGCCTGGGCGCTGCTCCCGCTCACGGTGTCCGAGCAGCGGATCGGCACGTGCGTGTTCGGGTTCGCGCACGCGCACCGGTTCAGCGCGGGCGAACGCGCGGCGCTGAGCGCGCTGGCCGGCCTGATCGCGCAGGCGCTGGACCGGGCGCTGCTGTACGAGTCGAAGGACCGCCTGGCCCACACCCTCCAGACCGCCCTGCTGCCGGTCGCGCTGCCCGAGGTGCCGGGGCTGCTCACGGCGGCCAGGTACGTGCCCGCCACCCGCGGCGTCGGCATCGGCGGCGACTTCTACGACCTCATGGCCCTGGAGGACGGGTCGATCGCGGCCGTCATCGGCGACGTCCAGGGCCACAACATGACGGCGGCGGCCCTCATGGGCCAGGTGCGCACCGCCGTGCGCGCGTTCACCGGCACCGGCGCCGACCCGGGCGAGGTGCTGCGGCACGCCAACCGGCTGCTGATCGAGCTGGGCACCGACCTGTTCACCAGTTGCCTGCTCGCCCACGTGGACCTGCGCCTGCGCACCTTCTGCGCGGCCAGCGCCGGCCATCCGCCGCCGCTGCTGTGCGTGCCGGAGCGGCACACGGACGTCATCGACGTGCCGGCGGGCCCGCTGCTGGGCATCGACCCGGACGCGGAGTACCCGACGCTGAACGCGC
This sequence comes from Nonomuraea composti, assembly GCF_012034275.1. Classification (NCBI taxonomy): domain Bacteria; kingdom Bacillati; phylum Actinomycetota; class Actinomycetes; order Streptosporangiales; family Streptosporangiaceae; genus Nonomuraea; species Nonomuraea composti. Next base: position 4,570 of record NZ_JAATEP010000069.1, read on the forward strand.
CGTTCCCGCCGGAGGCCATCCTCGTCCTCTACACCGACGGCCTGGTGGAGGTGCCCGGCACCGACCTGGAGCACCGCATCGACACGCTCACCGAGCACCTGGCGCGGGCCTGCACGGAGCCGCTGCCGCAGCTCACCGACACGCTGCTCGGCCTGGCCCCGTCGAGCCACCAGCGGCACGCCGACGACATCGCCGTGCTGCTGCTGAAGCACGACCCGTCGACGGCGGCGCCGCCTTCCTGAGCCGGTCAGCGGCCGATCGGATGCCAGACCGTCTTGATCTCCAGGAAGGGCCGGATCCGGGTGAGGCCCGGGTCGGGGTCGGTCCAGTCGTCGTCGGGCCTGGGGCGCAGGACACGTTTGAGCGTGGTCGCCGCCAGCTCCTCCAGCTCGGCCGCCAGGTCGCCGGCGCCGGCCAGGTCGAGGGCGTTGACGTCGGCGTGGCCGGCCAGCGGCGGGGCCAGCTCGGCCAGGCGGCCGGTGAGGACGTTGGCGACGCCGCCCGGCAGGTCGGAGGTGGCCAGCGCCTCGGCGAGCGTGATCGCGGGCAGCGGGGCGCGCTCGTCGGCGATCAGGACGGCCGTGTTGCCGGCGGCGATCACCGGGGCGAGCACCGCGACCAGCCCCAGCAGGGACGAGCCGGCGGGCGCGAGCACGCCCACGACGCCGGTCGGCTCGGGCTCGGACAGGTTGAAGAAGGGGCCTGCCACGGGGTTCGCGCCGCCGAGCACCTGGCCGATCTTGTCGGTCCAGCCGGCGTAGTAGACCCACCGGTCCACGGCGGCCGACACCAGGGCGCGCGCCCGCGCGGCGCCGACGCCGTCGGCCGCGGCGACCTCGGCGGCGAACTGCTCGCGCCGCCCCTCCATCATCTCGGCGATCCGGTAGAGGATCTGGCCCCGGTTGTAGGCGGTGCGGCCCGACCAGCCGGGGAACGCCTTGCGCGCGGCCACGACGGCGTCGCGCACGTCCTTGCGCGAGGCGAGCGCGGCGTTGGCCAGGTGGGTTCCGTCCGCGGACGTCACGGGGTAGGACCTCCCGGATTCGGAGCGCGGGAACGCGCCGCCGACATAGAGCTTGTACGTCCTGAGAACCTCGACACGCGGCAGGATTTCAGTCAAGGTAGGCCTCCAAGCCGAGCAGCCCGCCCTCGCGGCCGTACCCGGACTCCTTGTAGCCGCCGAAGGGGCTGGCGGGGTCGAACACGTTGAAGGTGTTGGACCACACGACGCCGGCCCGCAGCCGGCTCGCGGTCCAGAGCATCAGGGAGCCCTTCTCGGTCCACACGCCGGCCGACAGCCCGTACGGCGTGTTGTTCGCCTTGGCGACGGCCTCCTCGGGGGTGCGGAAGGTGAGCACCGACAGGACGGGCCCGAAGATCTCCTCGCGGGCGATGCGGTGCGCCTGGGTGACGCCGGTGAACACGGTGGGAGGGAACCAGTAGCCGCGCTCGGGCAGCAGGCAGGCCGGCGACCAGCTCGTGGCGCCCTCGGCCGCGCCGGCGGCGGCCAGCTCGCGGATCCGGGCGAGCTGGGCGGCCGAGTTGATCGCCCCGATGTCGGTGTTCTTGTCCAGCGGGTCGCCCAGCCGCAGCCGTTCGACGCGGGTGCGCAGCCGGGCCAGCAGCTCCTCGGCGATCGACTCCTGCACGAGCAGCCGCGAGCCGGCGCAGCACACGTGGCCCTGGTTGAAGAAGATGCCGGTCACGATGCCCTCGACGGCCTGGTCGATGGCGGCGTCGTCGTAGACGATGTTGGCGCCCTTGCCGCCGAGCTCCAGGGTGAGCCGCTTGCGGGTGCCGGCGACCGCGCGGGCGATCTCCCGGCCCACCTCGGTGGAGCCGGTGAAGGCGACCTTGTCGGCGCCGGGGTGCGCGACCACGGCCCGGCCGGTGTCGCCGGCGCCGGTGACGATGTTGACGACGCCGGGCGGCAGCCCGGCCTCCTGGCAGATCTGCGCGAACGCCAGCGCCGTCAGCGGCGTGGTCTCGGCCGGTTTGAGCACGACGGTGTTGCCGGTGGCCAGCGCGGGGGCGACCTTCCACGCGAGCATGAGCAGCGGGAAGTTCCACGGGATGACCTGCGCGGCCACGCCGAGCGGCCGGGTGCCGAGCCCGGCGTGCCGGAGCTTGTCGGCCCAGCCGGCGTAGTAGAAGAAGTGCGCCGCGACGAGCGGCAGGTCGATGTCGCGCGTCTCCTTGATCGGTTTGCCGTTGTCGAGCGACTCCAGGACGGCCAGCTCGCGGGCCCGCTCCTGGATGATCCGCGCGATCCTGAACAGGTACTTGCCGCGCTCGGCGCCCGGCAGCGGCGACCACACCCGCTCGAACGCGCGCCGGGCCGCGGCGAAGGCCCGGTCCACGTCGGCGGCGCCGGCGACGGCCACCTCCGACAGGGGCTGCTCGTCGGCCGGGTTGACGGTGACGATGCGCTCGCCGCTCTCGGCCTCGACGAACTCGCCGTCGATGAACAGGTCGTACGACGGCCGGACGGACACGATGGCCCGTGACTCCGGCGCGGGCGCGTACTCGAAGATCTCCACGCCTCTCCTCGATCGATCTAGTCGATGGTGTAGTAGTCGGGCCCGGAGTAGTGGCCGGTGCCGAGCTTGGTGCGCTGCATGAGCAGGTCGTTGAGCAGCGTCGAGGCGCCGAGCCTGAACCAGGCGGGGTCCAGCCAGTCGTCCCCGGCGATCTCCTTGACCAGCACGAGGTAGCGCAGGGCGTCCTTGGTGGTGCGGATGCCGCCGGCCGGTTTCACGCCGGCCTGGCGTCCGGTGGCGGCGCGGTAGTCGCGCACGGCCTCCAGCATCACGAGCGTGACCGGCAGGGTGGCGGCGGGGGTGACCTTGCCGGTCGAGGTCTTGATGAAGTCGGCCCCGGCGTGCAGCGCCAGCCAGGACGCGCGGCGCACGTTGTCGTAGGTGACTAGCTCGCCGGTCTCCAGGATGACCTTCAGGTGGGCGGCGCCGCACTGCTCCTTGACGGCCACGATCTCGTCGAAGACCTTGCGGTAGTCGCCCGCGAGGAACGCTCCACGGTCGATGACCATGTCGATCTCGCTCGCGCCCGCCTCGACCGCCGCCCTGGTGTCGGCCAGCTTGACCTCCAGGGACGTGCGCCCGGCGGGGAAGCCGGTGGCGACCGAGGCCAGCCCCACCCCGGTGCCCTCCAGCGCCCGCGCGGCCACGGCCACCATGTCGGGGTAGACGCAGAGCGCGGCGACCGGCGGCACGCTCGCGTCGGCCGGGTCGGGCCGCACGGCCTTGGCGGCCAGCGCGCGCACCTTGCCGGGGGTGTCGGCGCCTTCGAGGGTGGTCAGGTCGACCATGCGGATGGCCAGGTCGATGGCCTGCCGTTTGGCCGTCGTCTTGATCGACCGGGTGGCCAGGTCGGCGGCCCGCCGCCGGACGCCGACCTCGTCGACGCCGGGCAGCCCGTGCAGGTAGGCACGCAACGAGCCGGGGAACGAGCCGGGAAGGGTGTCAGGCACGTGCGCCACGCCTCTCGATGAGCAGGTTCAGTACGAGGGCGACCAGCAGGATGAGACCGGTCACCACCATCTGGAAGAAGGAGCCGAGGCCGAGCAGGTTGCACAGGTTGCGCAGCACCGACAGCAGCAGCACCGCCACGAACGTGCCGAACACGCCGCCCCGCCCGCCGAACAGGTTGGTGCCGCCGAGCACGACGGCCGCGATCGCGTCCAGCTCCAGCCCGTTGAACGCGGTGGGCTGGCCCACGGTCAGCCGGGAGGTGAGCAGCACCCCGGCCAGCGCGGCCAGCGCACCCGACACGGCGAACACGGTCGTGATCACGCCGCGCACGGGCAGGCCGGACAGCCGCGCGGCCTCCTTGTTGCTGCCGACGGCGTAGACGTACTCGCCGAACGTGGTGCCGCGCAGCACCAGCGCGGCCAGCACGGTGATGGCCACGAAGATGATCCCGACGATCGGCACGTACCCGACGAACCCGCCGCCGAGGAGCTGGAACCCCTCCGACGCGCCCGCCTCGGCGGGCTTGCCGTCCGTCAGCAGGTACGTCAGCCCGCGCACCGCCGTCAGCCCGGCGAGCGTGGTCATGAACGACGGCAGCGACAGGTACGCCGACAGCCCGCCCATGAACGCGCCGAACACCGCGCCGGCCGCCACGCTGATCAGGATCGCCGGCACGACCGGCACGCCGGAGCCGAGCAGCAGCGCGATCGTCATCCCGCCGAACGCGGCCACGCTGCCCACGGACAGGTCGATGCCGGCCGTCAGCACGACCATGGTCATGCCGATGGCCACGATGCCGGTCAGCGACGACTGCTGGAGCAGGTTGGCGATGTTGCGGCCGGTCAGGAACTGCGGCGCCAGCAGTGAGGCGGCCACGCACAGCGCGAGGAAGACCAGCAGCAGGTTGGACTTGACGATGAGGTCGGCGCCGCGGCGCGATCGGGCGGCGCGCTCCTGCCCGGCGGCTCCTGCCACCGTGGATCCGAGTGATGCGGTCATGGTGTGGCTCCTGTGATGACGGTGTGCGCGATGACGTTCTCGGGGCTGACCCGGGGGTCGAAGTGCGCGACGTTGCGGCCCTCGTACAGGACCTGGATCCGGTCGGCGTTGGCGGTCAGCTCGTTGAGCTCGCTGCTGGCGAGCAGGACGGCCACGCCCTGGCCGGCGAGGTGGCGCACCTGGCGGTAGAGGTCGGCCTTGGCGCCGACGTCGAGGCCGCGGGTGGGCTCGTCCAGCAGCAGGACCCTGATGCCGCCGCGGGTGATCCACTTGGCGAGCACGACTTTCTGCTGGTTGCCGCCGGACAGCTGGCCGACGAGCTGTCCGGGGCCGGCCGCCCTGACGCCGAGCCCGTCGAGGGCGGGCCTGGTCAGGCGGCGGCCGAGGCGTCCGGGGAACAACCACGGCGGCTTGCCGAGGGCGCCGATGGCGGCGTTGCGGCTGACGGACAGGCCCAGCATCAGCCCCTGCTCCTTGCGGCTCTCCGGCACCAGGGCCAGCCCGGCGCGGACGGCGGCGGCCGGGCTCGCGACCTTGAGCGGGCGGCCGTCGAGCCGGGCCGTCACCTGGGCCTTGATGTCGCCGAACAGGGCGCGCAGCAGGGTCGTGCGGCCGGCGCCGCCGAGCCCGGCCAGCCCGACGACCTCGCCGGGCCGCACGTCGAGGCCGCGCACGTCCAGCAGGCCAGGCACGTGCACCCGCTCGACGCGCAGCAGCGGCTCGCCCTCGGGCGCGGGCCGGCCGGTGGCGCCGACGAGCTCTCCTCCCGCCTCGCCGATCATCGCCGCGACGAGCTCGTCCGGGTCGGTCGTGGCCAGGTCGTAGACGCCGGCGGCGCGGCCGTCGCGCAGCACCGTGGCGCGGTCGCCGATCTCCATGACCTCGTCCATGCGGTGCGAGATGAAGATGACCGAGCGGCCCTCGGCGGTGAGCGAGCGGATGACCTCGAACACGGCGAGCAGCTCGCTCTCGCCGAGCGTCGCGGACGGCTCGTCCATGACGATCACGCGGGCGTCGGCCGTCAGCGCCTTGGCGATGGCGGTGAGCTGCTGCGCCGCGATCGGCAGGTCGCCGACCCGGGCACCGACGGGGAAGCTCGCGCCGACCCGGTCGAGTGCCGCGCGGGCCAGCCCGGCCCGCTGCCGGCGGCGCACGAACGGGCCCAGCCGGGGTGCGCGGCCCAGCAGCAGGTTCTGGGCCACGGTGAGGTCGGGCAGCAGGTCGAGCTCCTGGTAGATGACGGCGATGCCGGCCGCCAGCCCGGCGTGCGGGGTGGCGGGCGCGTACGGCTGCCCGTCCAGGAGGATCGTGCCCTCGTCCGGCCGGTAGGAGCCGGCCAGGATCTTCATCAGCGTGCTCTTGCCGGCGCCGTTCTCGCCCAGCAGGCAGTGCACCTCGCCGGGGCGCACGCTCAGGTCGACGCCGTCGAGGGCGACGGTGCCGGGGAACCGCTTGACGATCCCGGCCATGCGCAAGCGCTCGGTCATGCCGCCTCCAGCAGGTGTCGGGCGTTCTGGTCGTCAGTGATGAGCACGTCGCACAGGCCGCTCGCCACCACGGCGCGGCACACGGCCCGCTTGGCCGTGCCGCTGACCAGCGCGATCGAGGTGGTGGCGGCGCGCAGCACGTCCAGGGACAGGCCGAGGGTGCGGCCGTCGAGGTCGGGGTCGACGATCTGCCCGCGCGCGTCGATGAAGCGGCCCAGCACGTCGCCGACCGCGCCGGCCCGCGCGAGCCTGGCCAGGTCGCCCGCGTCGATCTGGCCGGAGTCGACGAGCACCGAGTCGCTGCCCATGCCGCCGGGGCTGAACAGGAACAGGTCGGCCCGCGCGGCCAGGGCCAGCACGTCGGCCACGGCCCGGTCGCTCTCCAGCACCGCGCGGGTGCTCTGCTGCTCCAGGATCGCGGGGGCGGCCAGCAGCGTCGCGGTGCCGCCGCCGTGGTGGGCGATCAGGCTGGCCATGCTGTGGGCGCTGGTGGGCTGGCGGGAGCGGCTGAGCGCGCCGTTGATCTGCACCACGTGCACGCCGGCGGCCCAGCCCGGGGTCAGCCCGCCGGCCAGCCGGTCGAGCGTGCGCCCCCACGACACGCCGATCAGGCGGGGCGCGGGCCGCAGCTCCATCAAATGGTCGGCGCCGGCCGCGGCCACCCGCTCGCGGGCCTGCTCGGGGTCGTCGCCGCCGACCGACACGACGACGGCGTCCCGCAGCCCGAACCGCTCCTTGATCGACTGCTCCAGCGTGCGCACCCGGGAGCGCGGGTGCAGCACCTCGATGCGCACGATGCCGACCTCGCGCGCCTCGGCCAGCATCCGGCCCACCTTCCAGCGGGTCAGGTGCATGGCGTGGGCGATCTGCTCCTGGGTCTCGCCGGACTCGTAGTAGCGCACGGCCACCTGGTACAGCTGGTCGTCGTCCGTCATGACCGTGACCTCGCACTCAGCGTGTGGGAGATGCCCGCCGTCGCCGCGGTCGCCTCCAGGTAGTCGGCGTAGCCCGCCTGGTAGGCCTGCGCGTGCGCGGCGACCGGCTCCACCGTGCGGACCTTCGGCGTGTGCGCGGCGGCGGCCTCGTCCAGCGAGGCGTGCCGGCCCGAGCCGGCCGCGGCCAGCATCGAGCAGGCGCGCAGCGTCAGGTTGTCGCCCGCGACCAGCCGGACCGGGCGGCCGAGCACGTCGGCGGTGGTCTGCAGCCACAGCTCGTTGTGCTGGATGCCGCCCGACAGGAAGATCTCCTCCACGGGCACGCCGCCGCCGGTGAAGGAGTCGATGACCTGGCGGGTGCCGTACGCGACGCCTTCCACGGCCGCCCGGTAGACCTGCTCGGGGGTGCTGGCCAGGGTGAGCCCCAGCACCGCGCCCCGCAGGCGCGGGTCGCGCAGCGGGGTGCGGTTGCCCATGAAGTAGTCGAGCACGATCAGGCCGTGCTCGACCGGCGGCAGGTCCGCCGCCGCCCTGATCAGGCCGCCGATCTCCGCGCGCGTGCGGCCGATCAGCCCCTCACCGGTCCAGGCCAGCACCGATCCGGCGCTGACCTGCCCGCCCTCCACGAGCCACCGTCCGGTACGCAGCGCGTCCGGGTACGGCCCCCACACCGTGGGCGGGAAGACCGGCTCGGCGATCTCGGTGACGAACGCGTTGGAGGTGCCGCACACGATCGACACGTGGCCCTCGCGGGCGCCGCCGATGGCCAGCAGCGACAGGTGCGCGTCGATGCCGCCGGACACCACCGTGGCCGGGCCGCGCACGCCGAGCTCCTGGCGGGCCGCCGCGGCCAGCGGCCCGACCGGGTCGCCGACGGGCACGATCTCGTCGGGCAGCTTGGCGACCAGGTCGGCGACGCCGAGCAGGTCGTACAGGTCGTGCGGGAAGCCGGCGCCGCGCGGGTCGAAGTTGCTCTTGCAGACGGCGTTCATGCGGGACCCGGCCCAGCGGCCGGTGAGCCGCCACACCATGTAGTCCACCGCCTCGACGACGCGCGCCGCGGCCCGGTACGTCTCCGGCTCGTGCCTGGCCAGCCACATCGCCTTGGGCACCAGCCACTCCACGGCGTCGCAGCCGCCGGCGTAGCGCAGGACCGGGTGGCCGCTCGCGGCGGTCAGCGCCGACTCCTCGCCGGCCCGGCCGTCCATCCACAGCAGCGCCGGGCGCAGCGGGCGGCCGTGCTCGTCCAGGACGGCCACCGTCGAGGCCGTGGTCGCCACCGCGACCCCCTCGACCTGCGGGCCGCCCGCCTCGGCCAGCGCCCGCCGGGCCGCCGACACGCTCGCCCGCCACCAGTCGTCCGGGTCCTGCTCGGCCCAGCCGGGCCGGGGGAAGCGGGTCGGGTACGGCTGCGCGCCCGACCCCAGCAGCGCCCCCTCCGCGCCGTAGACCGCCGCGCGGGCGCCTTCGGTCCCCAGATCGAGGGCGAGGAAGGCCGTCATGCTCACTCCTCGTTCGGCAGGAAGAGAACCTTGGAGCTGAAGATGGACCGCTCCCCCAGGCCGGCCATGGTCTGCGGCAGGGCGTCCAGCCCCAGCTCGTGCGTGATCATGAACTTCCACGCCAGCTCGCCCGACGCCAGCGCCCGCGCCGCCACCCGCCACTCCTCGCCGGGGAACGGCGCGGAGAAGGAGTTCCAGGCGCCGTGCAGGGTCACCTCGCGGCGCAGGAACGAGCTGAACGTGGACTCCGGCAGCACCACCGGGTCGTGCGGGATGCCGATGAACACCGCCTCGCCGTGCCGGCCGGCCAGCGCCACCGCCTGATCGACGGTCGCCGGCACGCCCGCCGACTCGATCACCACGTCGTAGCCCTCGCCCACGAGGTCGGCGGCGGCCTGCGCGCCGGTCGCCGTGTGGGTGGCGCCCGCCTCGGCCGCCATGGCGGCCTTCTGCTCGTTCAGCTCGATGACCAGCACCTCGGCCGCCCCGGCGAGCCTGGCCCACTGGACGGCGAACAGCCCGATCGGGCCGGCGCCCACCACCGCGACCCGGCGCCCGCCGCGCATCTTCGTGCGCCACAGGGCGTGCAGCGCGATCGCCGCCGGGTCCAGCATGGCCGCCGCCCTCGGGTCGAGGCCGGCCGGCAGCACCATGAGGTTCCCGTCCGGGACGGTGACGTACTGGGCGTACGCGCCGTCGCGGCGGCTGCCGAAGTAGCCGTAGTTCTTGCACAGGCTGAAGTGGCCCTGGCTGCACGGGGCGCACTCGCGGCACGGGATCAGCGGCGGGACGGTGACCAGGTCGCCCTCCCGCACCCGGCCGGTCGCGGCCAGGCGGGCGCCGAGCCGGACGACGTGGCCGGAGAACTCGTGACCGCAGATGATCGGGAAGTGGTAGGCCACCCCCGGGTGGAGCATGCGGGCGATGTCCGAGCCGCACACGCCGCAGGCCGCCACGCGGACGAGTGCCTCGTCCGGGCCCGGCTCGGGCACGGGCACCTGCTCGACCCTGATGTCGCCGGGCGCGTGCAGCACCGCCGCCTTCATGGTTTCCGCCATGGTCGTACCTTTCGTTGGGAGCGCCTGGTCCTACTGCTTGAGCGCCTGGGCGAACTCGCCGTCCCCGACGTACTGCGCCGCGTTGTCCTGGTCGATCAGCGCGGTGCCGGCGTCGATGGACGGCTCCACCTGCTCGCCCTTCTGGACCTTCAGCACGGTCTCGACGGCCTTGGCGCCGAGGGAGATGGGGTCGTTGAGCGCGGTGGCGACGTACTGGCCGTCGGGGATCTGCTTGACGGCCTCCATGAGGCCGTCCACGCCGGAGACCAGCACCTTGTCCTTGCCGTTCTCCTTGAGCACCTGCAGCGCGCCGAGCGCCATGTCGTCGTTGTGCGCGTAGACGGCGGCGACGTCGGGGTGGACCTGGAGCAGGTCCTGCATCGCGGTGACGGCCTTGGAGCGCACGTAGTCCGAGTACGGGCCCTCGATGATCTTGATCTTGGGGTTGGCGGCGACGGCCTCGTGGAACCCGGCGCTGCGGTCGCGGGCCACCGCGCCGCCGGCGTCGCCGCGGATCTCGATGACCTTGCCGCCCTTGTCGCCGAGCTGCTCGGCCAGCCGCTTGCCGACGAGCGCGCCCATCGCCTTGTTGTCGCGGCCGACGTGCGTCACCGCGCCGTCCGGCACCGGCCGGTCCACGGTGACGACCGGCACGCCGGCCGCCTTGGCCGCCGCGATGCCCGGCTGCACGCCTTGAGGGTCGACCGGGTTGACGAGCAGGACGTCGACCTGGCGGGTGATGAGGTCCTGGATGTCGTTGTTCTGCTTGGTGACGTCGCCGCCCGCGTCGGCGAAGTAGAGCGTGGCGCCCGCCTGCTTGGCGGCGGCCTCGGCGCCCTCGCGGAGCTGGACGTAGAAGGGGGACTGCTGGGTCGCCTGGCTGAAGCCGATGGCGATCGGGCCGTCCTGCTTCTGCTCGCCCGCGGCGGTCGAGCCGCCGGGGGTGGTGGAGACGGAGCAGGCGGACAGAGCGGTGATCAGGAGGAGAGCGGGGATGTTGAGCAGCCGAAATCTACTCATAGGGGCCTCCGTATGTGACGTAGGTAACGCACCGTAAGTCGGGAATTAACCCCGTCGCAACACTTGAGCCCAAATTTGCTCATATGAGCAGTTCTCTGCCGACCTCTTACGTTTCCCCAGCTCACAGCCGTAACAGGAGGTATGGAGCGTTCCAAGTCGGCGGGTCAGCCCGTCCGGCGCCGAGCCGGACGGCGACCGAGCGTCAGGGTTTCCGGCCCACCCCGCAGAACGCCGCCATCCCCGCCATGAGGTCCAGCGCCGGGACGGAACCGTCCGGGCGCCACTCCGGCAGCGGCACCACGCCCGGCGGGACGAGCTCCAGCCCGTCCAGGAACCGCGCGATCTGCTCGGCCGAGCGCAGCACCACCCCCGTGCCGGAGGCCCGGTAGAACTCGGCCGCCTTCCTGAGCTGCGGCGAGTCGCCGATGTGGCTGATCACCAGGTACGACCCGGAGGGCACCGCGTCCAGCACCGTGCGCACGATCCGGCCGGCGTCCTCGTCCGGCACGAAGTGCAGCATCGCCAGCATCATGACCGCCACCGGCCGGTCGAGGCCGATCAGGGCGTCCGCCTCGGCCAGGATCGGCTCCGGGCGGTAGAGGTCGCCGTCCACCACGTGCGTGTTGCCGGTCGTGGCCAGCAGCGCCCGCGCGTGCGCCAGCGCCACCGCGTCGTTGTCGACGTAGACGACCTCGGCGTCCGGGCGCACCTTCTGTGCCACCTCGTGGACGTTCTCCATCGTCGGCAGCCCCGCCCCCAGGTCCAGGAAGCGCCCGATGCCCGCCTCGCCGGCCAGGAAGCGCACCACCCGGCCCAGGAACAACCGGTTGTGGTAGGCCATCAGCGGCAGCTCGGGCACGACCGCCTTGACGCGCTCGCCCATCTCCCGGTCGGCGGCGAAGTTGTCCTTCCCCCCGAGCCAGTAGTCGTAGACGCGGGCGATGCTCGGCACATTCGGGTCGACACCGGAAGGGGGTCCATCGAAGGTCATGATCATGACATTAGTGGATACAGGCGGAGGTCATGCCGATCACGGCCACCGGGCAGTGCGCCCGGTGCAGGACTCCGTGGCTGACCGAGCCGAGCACCAGGCCGGTGAGCCCGCCGATGCCGCGCGACCCCACCACCACCAGCTCGGCCGTCCGTGACGCCCTGGCCAGGGCGGGCACGGGGTGGTCGCGAACGACCGACTCGGTCAGGCGGGCCCCCGGGTGCCGCTCCCGCCAGGCGTCCAGGCGCAGCCGGAGCTCGGGTGTCTCGTCCACGGGCAGCGGGCCGTAGCCGACGGGATGCGGGGTCATGATCGGGTAGCGGTCGCCGTGCAGCACGCGGAGGGTGGCGTGGCGGGCGGAGGCCTGCGTCAGGGCGTACTCCAGGGCCAGGTCCGCGCACGGGGAGCCGTCGTAGCCGGCCACGACCTCGCCGCCGCCACCACGGGCGAACGTCCGGACGACGACCAGGGGGCAGCCCGTGTGCCCGGCCAGCCCCAGCGCGACCGGGCCGGGCGCCGCCACGACCAGGGTCTCGGCCCGCTCCGACTCGTCCTTGAGCCGTTCGAGGATCGCGCCCGTGATCAGGGCCGTGGAGATCGGCGTCCCCGGGGCCAGGGCGCGGGCCCGCTCGGCCGCGCCGGCGAGCATCCGGTCGCAGCGGACGGTCGTGCACTCCTCGTCGGTGGAGGTGCTGAGCGCGTGCTCGGCCTTCCAGGGCTCGCGGACGTGGACGACGCGCAGCGGCAGGCCCCTGCGCGCGGCGTCGTCGGCCGCCCAGTCGAGCGCGGGGCACGCGGCGCGGGAGCCGTCGATCCCCACGACGATCGGTGCGTTCATGATCGGCCTCCTTCCCCTGCCGGCGAGCCGCGGGTTCTCAGGGCTCGTGCTCCCGGATCACCGCGACCGGGCCGCGCGCGTGGTGCAGCACGCCCCTGCTGACCGAGCCGAGGAACAGCGCGCCGAGCGCGCCCCGGCCATGGGTGCCGACCACCAGCAGGTCGCAGGCGGTGCCGGTGAGCGCGGCCACCGGGTGCGCGTTCTGGACGTCCGCCACCACCGTCACGTCCGGATACCTCGACGCCCAGCCGGCGGCCCGCTCGCTCAGCATGCGGAGGTGGCCGGCGCGGGTCTCCTCCACGTCGAGGAAGATCTCGGGGGCGAACGCGTGCACCGGCAGCTGCCAGGCGTGGATCAGGCGCAGGACGGCGTGCCGCAGCCGGGCCTGCTCGAAGGCGTAGCCGAGGGCGGGCTCGCAGGTGCCGGAGTCGTCGACGCCGACCGCGACCACGCCGACCGGCTCCCGCGGGTCGGCCCGCACCACGACGACCGGGCAGTGTGCCCGCCCCGCCACCCGCATGGTCACGGAGCCGAGCAGCGCGCCGGTGAAGCCGCCCATCCCGCGGTTGCCGATGACCAGCTCGCCGGCGCGGCGGGTCCGCTCCTCCAGCACGGCCGCGGGCGGGCCCTCGGCGATCTCCGTCGCCACCGGCAGCGCGGGCTGCCGGGAACGCGCGGCCGCCTCGGCCGCCTCCAGCACCTTCGTCGCCTCGCACAGCGGAAGGTCCTCCTCGGCCAGCGCGGCGACCCCGACCGGGTTGTGCGGCAGCCGCTCCAGGGCGTAGACGATCCGCAGGCCGGCGCCGGTGCGCGCGGCGTCGTCGGCGGCCCAGGCGACGGCGGCGGTGGCCGGAGCCGAGCCGTCGGCGCCCACGATGACCTGACCGGTCATGGCAACCCCCTCGCACGTCATCGTGCCCTCCACTCCCCCTCCCCCGGCCGCCCCCACCTCAAAGCCGACGAATCGGACAAGAGGCGAGGATTTTCCGCCCCCGTGGGGCGGGCGTTACCTGCGCTGGGAAGCGGCTCAGGCGGTGTCGCCACCGTCGGCGAGCAGGGTGCTGCCCGTCATGAAGGGGCGGGGGCCGGGCAGGGACTCGATCAGCTCGTCGATCATCGCCGTGCAGGCGTCCTCGGCCAGCTCGTGCACGTCGCCGTAGTGGTAGGAGAACGGCGAGCGGCTCACCTCCGCCCGCTCGGCCACGTCGGAGACGCCGGTCCTGGACTGGTCGCGCTCCTCGGCCAGCTCGATCAGCGCCCGCGCCAGGGCGAGCCTGGTGCGGCGCACGCGCCGGCCGCTCGACGGGGCGGTGCTCTTTCTGGTGGTCGCCACCCGGGCCATCCTAGCCATAAAACGACAGGTGTAAGTTTTCTTGCATGTGTCGTTTTATGGTCAGGTGAGGGCGAGGAGGGTGACGGCGAGGGCGGCGGTGCCGAGGCCGAGGAGCTGGCCGTGGCCGATGCGCTCGGCGAGCACGCCGCGGGCGAGCAGGACCGTGCCGGCCGGGTAGAGGGCGACGATCACGGCGACGACGGCGAGGTCCCCGCCGCGGGCCGCGAGCAGGAACAGCAGGTTCGCCAGCGAGTCGAGCACGCCCGCCGAGGCGGACAGCACGTACGCGGGCCGCTCGGGGCCGAGCCTGCGGCGCAGCAGGCCCGCCGCGGCGAGCGTCAGCGCGGAGGAGACCGCCCGGCCCACGATCAGCGGCGCCACGCCGCTCTCGGCCGGCGCCTGGTGCAGGAAGACGAGCTGCAGGGCGATGGCGGCACCCGCGCCGAAGGCGAGCAGCAGCGCGGTACGCGAGGCGCGCGCCGAGCCGGCCCCGTGCCCGGCGCTGACCAGCACCACCGCCACGAGCGCGAGCGGCAGCCCGGCCAGCCCGGCGGCGGACAGGTGCTCGCCTTGCAGCAGCCCCACGCCGACCGGCAGCACGGCCGAGACCAGCGCGGTGATCGGCGACAGCACGTTCATGGGCCCGATCGCCAGCGTGCGGTAGAGCAGGGCGAACGCGGCGGCCGAGGCCACCCCGGAGGCGGCGCCCCAGGCGAGGGCGCCCGCGCTGAACGAGGCGCCGAGCAGGGGCCACAGCAGCAGCTCGACGGCGAGGCTGGCCGGAGCCGCGATCATCACGGTCCGCAGCACGTGTGCCTTGCGGGCGCCGAGGCCGCCGAGGAAATCGGCGCACCCGTAGGCGAGCGAGCTGCCCATGGCCAGCAGCAGAGCGATCACAAGTCCTCCCCGTATCGGTACATCGACCAGAAAGTACACTGAAACGACCGATTAGAGTTAACCAGAACGACCGCACGGTGCACTGAAGTGGTCTGAACGTGAGGACTGGTGATCACAGATGGCCGAGACGGCCACCGCCCTGCGGACGGTCGCGCACAACGTCCGCGCCGCCCGTACCCGCGCCGGCCTGACCCTCGACGAGCTCAGCCGGCGCGCGCAGGTCAGCAAGGGCGCCCTGGTGGCGCTGGAGAAGGCCCAGGGCAACCCCAACCTGACCACGCTGGTACGGCTGGCCGACACCCTCGGCATCTCGGTGTCCGCCCTGATGCAGGGGCCGACCGAGGGCCGCGTCCGGATCGTCGCGGCCGATGAGGTGACGCCGCTGTGGACCGGAGAGAAGGGCGGCGAGGCCCGGCTCATGCTGACGACCTCGGGCCAGGCCCCGGTCGAGGTCTGGCGCTGGCGGCTCGAACCGGGCGAGGAGTACGCCAGCCAGCCCCACCAGGCCGGCGTGGTGGAGACGGTCAGCGTCACCGCCGGCCGCCTGACCCTGGTCCTCGACGGTGCCGAGCACACCGTCGAGGCAGATCAGACCGCCACCTTCGACGGGAACGTCCCGCACTCCTACCGTGGCTCCGGCCCCGGCACCTGCACCATGATCATGACGGTGCAGCTCCCGCCCGGCGCCGCGTCGTCGTAAGGCGCTCAGCACGTGAGCCGAAGCACGCTCAGTACGTGGCCCGGCCGCCGCTGATGTCGTAGACGGCGCCGGTGGAGAAGCTGACCTTGTCCGAGGCCAGCCAGGCGATCAGCTCGGCCACCTCCTCCGCCTTCCCGGCCCGCCGCATCGGGATGAGGCTCGTGATGTGGGCCAGGGTGTCGGGCGCGGTGCCGGCGTTCATCGGCGTCTCGATGACGGCGGGCGCGATGGCGTTGACGAGCACGCCGCTGGTGGCCAGCTCCTTGCCGAGCGACTTGGTGAGCCCGATGACGGCGGCCTTGGAGGCGGAGTACGCGGCCATGTTGGGGTTGCCGTCCTTGCCGGCCATGCTGGCGAGGTTGACGACGCGCCCCCAGCCGCGCTCGCGCATGCCGGGCACGAAGGCGCGGCAGGTGTGGAAGGTGCCGTTGACGTTCACCTCGAACGTGCGCCGCCAGCCGTCGATCGGCACCTCCCACAGGGGCACGTTGGGCCCGACGACGCCGGCGGAGTTGACGAGGACGTCGATCGGGCCGGCCGCGTCGGCGGCGGCCTGGACGGCGTCCGGGTCGGTGACGTCCACGACCAGGTCGGCCCCGTCGGCGACGTCGAGCGTGATGACCTTGACGCCGTCGGCCTCCAGGCGGACGGCGGCGGCCCTGCCCAGGCCGCTGACGCCGCCGGTGATGAGGGCGGTGCGGGGCATGCGGGTCCTTTCAGTGGGATTCGCGGGCCACGTGGTCGCCGCTGGAACCGGTGAGGAAGTCGAGGTCGGCGCCGGTGTCGGCCTGCTGGACGGTCTCGACGTAGAGGCGCTGCCAGCCGCGCGCCGGGCGGGCGAACGCGGCGGTCATCTCCGGTGACGGCTCGCGGGCGGCCAGCTCCTCGGCGGGGACGTCGAGCTCCAGCCGCCGGGCCGGCACGTCCAGGATGATCATGTCTCCGGTGCGGACGCGGCCGAGCGGCCCGCCGGCGGCGGCCTCGGGGGCCACGTGCAGGACGACGGTGCCGTACGCGGTGCCGCTCATCCGGCCGTCGCAGATGCGCACCATGTCCCGTACACCCTGGGCGAGCAGCTTGGGCGGCAGCGGCATGTTGGACACCTCCGGCATGCCCGGGTAGCCCTTGGGGCCGCAGCCGCGCAGGACCAGCACCGAGTCGGGGGTGACGTCGAGGTCGTCGATGCGGGCGTGCAGGTCCTCGATCGAGTCGAACACGACGGCGGGCCCGCGGTGCCGCAGCAGGTGGGGCGAGGCGGCGGCGGGCTTGATGACGGCGCCGTCGGGGGCGAGGTTGCCGTACAGGACGGCGATGCCGGCGTCCTGCTGGAGCGGCTGACTCCTGGAGCGGATCACGTCGCGGTCGTGGACCGTCGCCTCGCCCAGGGTCTCGACGAGCGGGCGGCCGGTGACGGTGATCGCGGCCGGGTCGAGCAGGTCGCGCACCTCGTTCAGCACGGCGTGCAGGCCGCCGGCCCGGTACAGGTCCTCCATGAGGTGGCGGCCGGCGGGCTGCAGGTCCACCAGGAGGGGGACGCCGGAGCCGGTGCGGTCGAAGTCGTCCTGGGTCAGCTCGACGCCGAGCCGGCCGGCGATGGCGAGCAGGTGCACGACGGCGTTGGTGGAGCCGCCGAGCGCGGCCAGCGCGACGATCGCGTTGAGGAACGAGCCGCGCGTCATGACGTCGGACGGGCGGCGGCCGTCGGCGATCATCGAGACGATGAGGCGGCCGGTCTCGTGGGCGCCTTCGAGCAGGCGGCTGTCGGGGGCGGGGGTGCCGGCCAGGCCGGGCAGGGTCATGCCGAGCACTTCGGCGAGCAGGCCCATGGTGGAGGCGGTGCCCATCGTGTTGCAGTGGCCCTTGCTGCGGATCATCGACGACTCCGAGCGCAGGAAGTCGGCCTGGCTGAGGGTGCCGGCGCGGACCTCCTCGCTGAGCTTCCACACGTCGGTGCCGCAGCCGAGCGGCGCGCCGCGGAACGTGCCGGTGAGCATCGGGCCGCCGGGCACCACCACGGCGGGCAGGTCGACCGAGGAGGCGGCCATGAGCAGCGCGGGGATCGTCTTGTCGCAGCCGCCGAGCAGCACCACGCCGTCGATGGGGTTGGCGCGCAGCATCTCCTCGATGGCCATCGCCGCCATGTTGCGCCAGAGCATCGCGGTGGGGCGCACGTTCGTCTCGCCGAGCGAGACCACTGGGAGGTTCAGCGGCACGCCGCCCGCCTCCCACACGCCGTGCTTGACGTGCTCGGCCACCTCGTTCAGATGCAGGTTGCAGGGGGTCAGATCGGAGGCGGTGTTGGCGATCGCGATGTGCGGGCGGCCGTCGAACGCGTCGGAGGGCAGGCCGCGCCGCATCCACGCCCGGTGGATGTAGGCGTTGCGGTCGGTGCCGCGATACCACTGAGCGCTCCGGCTCGCCGTCATGAGGACCACCACGCTTCCCGTCGGTCAGCACATACGTATGAGCCCAAGCTCGCTGCGAGACTAGCCGACCCGTTCCACCGGGGGAAGCCCTTCAAGAGGATAACTTCCGTTTGACGGAACGATGGTCTAATCTCCGGAATACCCCCTGCTTCGCTGGACGGAGGAACCATCGTGCCGCTCCCCCACCCCGGGCCGCGCTGAATGCGCGCCCTCGTCCTGACCGGCCCGGGCCAGGCCGCGGTCCGCGAGGTCGAGCCGCCCGCCGCCGCGCCCGGCGAGGTGATCGTCGACGTCGAGCGGGCCGGCGTGTGCGGCACCGACGTCGAGCTGTTCACCGGCGCGATGAGCTACCTGCACACCGGCCGCTCCTGGTACCCGCTCCGGCCCGGCCACGAGTGGTGCGGGGTGGTCGGCGCCACGGGCGACGGCGTGGACCCGGCGTGGCTCGGCCGCCGCGTCACCGCCGACACCATGCTCGGCTGCGGGCGGTGCGAGCGCTGCCGCCACGGCCGGCGCCACGTCTGCGCGGAGCTGGCCGAGATCGGCATCAGCCGGGGCCGCCCCGGCGCGCTGGCCGAGCGGATCGCGGTGCCCGCCACGGCCCTGCACCGGCTGCCCGACAGCCTCGACCCCGCGCTCGGCGCGCTCGCCGAGCCGGGCGGCAACGCGCTGCGGGCCGTACGCGCCACCGCGCTGGAGCCGGGCGAGCGGCTGCTGGTCCTCGGCACGGGCACGATCGGGCTGCTGGTGGCGCTGTTCGGCCGCGCCCAGGGGCTCGACGTGCACGTCATGGGACGCGACGCGGACGCCCTGCCGCTGGCCAGGAGCCTCGGCCTCGGCAACGCCTGGACCCGGGAGACACTGCCGTCACTGCCCTGGCACGCCGTGGTGGACGCCTCCAACGCGGCCGAGCTGCCCGCCCTCGCGCTCGACCTGGTCGAGCCCGCCCGCCGCGCCGTCTACATCGGCCTGGCCGGCGCCCCCTCCACCCTCGACTCGCGCGACCTCGTGCTCAAGGACGTCACCGCCGTCGGCATCCTCGGCGGCTCGGCCGGGCTGGCGGGGGCCATCGCCGCGTACGCCGACGGCTCGGTGGACGCGCGCCCGCTGGTGGCCGCCACGGTCGGCCTGGCCGGCACCGCCGCCGTCCTTGCGGGGCGCCGCCCCGAGGGCGCGGGCCCCGGCCCCAAGATCCACATCGACCCGCGCCGCTGAGGACCCCCGGCGCTCAAGCCGCCTGGAACGAGCGCCGGGACAGCCCGACGCCGTACCCGTCGAGCCTGGTCACCACCGGCGCGGTCGGGTCGGTGGCCGCGCCGAGCGTCACGAACAGCGGGGTGAAGTGCTCCACCGTCGGGTGCGCGTACGGCATGCCGGGGGCGGCGGTGCGGAAGCGGGCCAGCTCGGCGACGTCCCCGCGGGCCAGCGCGTCGGCGGCCCAGGCGTCGAAGTCGGCCGACCAGCCCGGCACCTTGTTCTCCTGGAACATCTCCCGCGTCAGGTACGGCAGGCCGTGCGTCATGTGCCCGGACCCGATCACCAGCACGCCCTGCTCGCGCAGCGGGCGCAGCCGCTCGCCGATGGCCAGCAGCCGGTCGGGGTCCTCGGTGGGCAGGCTGAGCTGCAGCACCGGGATGTCGGCCGCCGGATACATGATCTTCAGGGGCACCCAGGCGCCATGGTCGAGGCCGCGGCCGGCGTGCCGGTGCACCTGCTCGGTGTCCGGCATGAGCCCCACCACCTGCCGGGCCAGCTCGCCGGCGTCGGGGGTGTCGTAGCGGAAGGTGTAGTAGAGCGGGTCGAAGCCGCCGAAGTCGTACACCAGCTCGGCGGGCCGGTCGGCGCTCACCGACAGCGGCGCCGACTCCCAGTGCGCGGAGACGACCAGGATCGCCTTCGGCTTGGGCAGGGAGCGGGCCCAGTCGTGCAGCGGGGTGAGCCATTCGGGGCTCTCGAACGGCAGCGGGCCGCCGCCGTGCGACAGGTAGAGGCTGGGCAGCGGGCCGTCCTGCGGCGTCCACGGCCGGTGCGGCTCCAAGGCGTCGAGCGCGGCGGCCCACCGCAGGTGCGCGGAGAAGGGATGCGCGGCGGGGATGCGGGCGTCCGCGATCTCGGTCGGGGACGGGTCGGGCAGGATCATGGCGACTCCTTGGCGCTGGTGTCGCTTCAGTGTGCCCGAGACCCGTACCCGACGTGACAGTGGTCCCCGCCGACGTGCCGGGTCAGGCCGGGATCACGTACGGGAAGGCCCCGCTGCGCCGCCCGGTCAGGCCGGGATCACGTAAGGGAAGGACCCGCTGCGCTGCCCCGCGGCGACGGCCGGCGTCAGCCCTGAGGGCACGGCCGTGCCGGTGACGAGCGACAGCATGACCTCGGGCGCGTTGTCGGCCAGCGGCCGGCCGTTGCGCCCGGCGAAGCCGTACGTCGCCGGCGCGCCCACCACGTACGGCAGGACGTCGGGCAGCAGCTGCCCGGCCACCGTCTCGCCGTACCCGTCGGGGTCGCCGGCCCGGCCGGAGGCGCGGACGACGGCCGCCACCTGGCCGGCGAGGTGCGCCCCGTCGGCCGCGAAGTCCTGCGACGGGTGCCGGGTGTTGGCCGGGTTGGTGAAGTGCGTGTCGCCCGGCCAGAAGATCGGCCACATCATGGGGTGGCCGCCCCGGTTGACCTGCCGCCAGCCGCCCGCGTCGGTGGCCAGCTTCGTCGCGCACCACACGCCGGTCCGGGCGCCGGGGCGCAGCAGCGCGTCCGTGTGCGGCACCTCCAGCACGATCGACTGCACCGTCGTCCCGGCGAAGCTGTTCTGGGCGCCCTCAGGGTCCCAGGAGGCCAGGTCGGGCGCGGTGCCCTTGGCGACGGCGCCGTTGACGACGGCCAGCAGCGACAGGTCGATGTAGAACGGGTCCACGGCGCGGCCCGCCCACAGCCGCACGCCGTTGCCGGCGCACGGCTCCCCGGTCCTGCCCTCCAGCAGCGTCTCCCCGGGCGCGGCGTCGTCGCGGGCGGCGGCTCCGGTCAGCACGTCCAGGCGCAGCGGCTGCCGCCCGTCCCCGTCAGGGGCGCCGAACGAGATGCGGTAGGTCAGCTCCTCCTCGGCGGCGCCGTCGACGTGCACCTTGAACTCGTAGCGCCCCTCCGGGTGGAAGCCGGGCTGCGCGTGGAAGCCGGTGATGTCGGAGTTGACGTCCATGACGAGCACCGTGCCGCCCTGCCCGGGGAACACGTACAGGTCGTCGATGAAGAGCTGGCCGGTCCGGGCCGCCAGCGGCGTGTCGAGATGGTGGGACATGGGATGCTCCTTCGCTGTGTCACTGCCCCGTGTTACTGCGCGGTGTCACTGTCCGGTGTCACTGCGCGGGGCCGAGCAGGTCCTCCAGTTCGACCCGCCGGTAGAAGTCGCGCCGCACCAGGTCGCCGACGCGGTTGACGGTCTCGGCGCCGTCGTCGGCCGGGTCGATGTGCACCCGGAACGGCCGGCGGCCCTTCTCCGTGCCGACCACCCGCACGATCGAGCGGGCCACCTCCGCCGGGTCGGCGTCGGCCGGGGCCAGCTCGGCGAGCTTGCCGGCCACCTGGCCCATGAGGTCGCCGTACACCGCCTCGTAGGCGGCGGCCACCTCCGGGTCGGCCGGGTGGCCCGCGTTGGCGAAGTGGTTGGTGCCGGTGGTGAACGAGCCCGGGACGATGATCACGGTGTCGATGCCGAAGCGGGCCAGCTCCGCCGCGTACGAGACGGCGAGGGAGTCCTCGGCGGCCTTGGCCGCGAAGTACGGCCCCAGGTAGGGCGGGGTGCCGCCCCTGGTGCTGCTGGAGCCCACCCACACCACCAGCCCGTCCCGCTGACGGCGCAGGTGGGGCAGCACGGCCCGGTTGACGCGCTGCGTGGAGACGGCGTTGGTGTCGTAGACGCTCGCCAGCTGCTCCGGCGTGAACGCCTCCAGCGGACCGAGCACCATGTGCCCGGCGTTGTGCACCACGACGTCGATGCGGCCGTGGTCGGTGACGACGGCCGCGACGGCGGCGTCCACGGACTCCTGGCTGGACACGTCCATCTCGATGGGGCGCAGGTCCACGCCGTGGGCCTGCCCGTACTCGGCGGCCTCACCGGCGGCGGCGGTGTTGCGGCCGGTGATGTCGCGCATGCCGGCGTAGACGACGTGCCCGGCGTCGGCCAGGCCCCGGACGGTCATGGCGCCGAAGCCGCTGGAGGCGCCGGTGACGAGGATGATCTTCTTGGACGGCATCGTGCTGCTCCTTCTGGTGTGGTTCGTGGTCGTTTGAGGGGGCGGCGGCTCAGATGACGCCGCCGTTGGCGTACAGCACCTGGCCGTTGACCCAGCGGGCCGGGCCGGCCAGGAACGCGACGACCTCGGCGATGTCGCCGGGGACGCCGAGGCGCTCGAGGGGCGCCATCGCGGCCAGGCGGTCGACGGCCGCCTGGTCCTTGCCGTCGAGGAACAGCGGCGTGGCGGTCGGGCCCGGCGCGACCGCGTTGACGGTGATGTCCCGGCCGCGCAGCTCCCTGGCCAGGATCAGCGTCAGCGCGTCCACGGCGCCCTTGCTGGCCGCGTAGGCCGCGTACGTCGGCAGCGCGATCTTGACCATCGACGAGGAGAAGTTGATGATCGCGCCGCCGGCGCGGACCCGGCGGGCCGCCTCCCTGGCCACGACGAACGTGCCGCGGATGTTGATGCGGTGCATGCGGTCGAGGACCGCGAGGTCGAGCTCGGCCACCGGCGCGAGCAGCATGATGCCGGCCGTGTTGACCACGACGTCGACGCCCCCGAAGGCCGACGTGGCGGCCTCGAACAGCGCGGCGACGTCGTTCTCGTCCCCGACGTCGGCCCGCACCGCGACGGCCCGGCCGCCGCCCTCGTTGATCGCCGTGGCCAGCCTGTCGGCCTCGGCCGGCCGGCCCGCGTAGTTGATCACGACGGCGTGCCCGTCGGCGGCCAGGCGGCGGCAGATCGCCTGCCCGATCCCGCCCGAGCCGCCCGTCACCACCGCCACCCGGCCTCCTGCCGGGCTTGCTTCCTGCTGATCGGCCATCGGTCGCCTTCCTTCGTCGCTTGCGAACCCGTCCATCGTGTTCCGGCAGGTCACGAGCCTTCTTCTGTCATATGACCGGGTCGGGCACCGGTGGGGTGAGGCGCGCCGCGAACAGGTCGGACGACGGAAGAGGACGCGGCGGCGGCCCGGCCACGATGAGGCCGGATCTGCAGGCAACACGAAGGAGGGGGCACCTCCCATGTCCGACACCACGCTGAAGGGCAAGGCCGTCCTCGTCACGGGCGGGGCGAAGAATCTCGGCGGCGCGATCTCGCGCGACCTCGCCGCCGCCGGGGCGAGCGTCGCCGTCCACTACCACAGCCGCGCCGGCAAGGGCCTGGCCGAGGAGACCGTGGCCGCGTGCGTCGCCGCCGGCGGCGACGCCTTCGCCGTCGAGGCCGACCTGACGTCGGTGGCCGAGATCCGCCGCGTCCTCGACGCGGTGCTCGGCCGGTACGGCGCCCTGTACGCCACGGTCAACACGGCGGGCCTGGCCAGCGGCAACCCGATGACCGAGGTCAGCGAGGACGAGTACGACGCGCACTTCGCGGTCAACGCCAAGGCCGCGTTCTTCCTCATGGCCGAGACCGCCAGGCGGATCGACGACGGCGGCCGGATCGTCACGTTCGTCTCGTCCCTGCTGGCCGCCTACACCGGCCGCTACTCGGTGTACGCCGGCAGCAAGGCGCCCGTCGAGCACTTCACCCGGGCCCTGTCGAAGGAGCTGGCGGGGCGCCGGGTCTCGGTCAACAACCTGGCGCCCGGCCCCATGGACACCTCGTTCTTCTGGGACGCGGCGGCTCCCGGCGAGGCCGAGTACTCCCGGGCGCAGACGCCGTACGGGGAGCTGACGAAGGTCGAGCACGTCGTCCCGTGGGTGCGGTTCCTGCTCACCGACGGCTGGTGGCTCAACGGCCAGACCGTCTTCCTCAACGGCGGCTTCTCCACCCGCTGACCGGTCTCAGTCGCCGCCCAGGTCGGCCAGGCGGAGCTGGTTGCGCGAGGTGATGCCGAGCTTCGGGAAGATCCGCGACAGGTGGAAGCCGACGGTCCGGTGCGACAGGAAGAGCTGCGTGCCGATCTCGCGGTTGGTCAGCCCTGTCGCGGCCAGCCGGGCGATCTGCAGCTCCTGCGGGGTGAGCCGGTCGAGGGTGTCGGGCGCCGGCCGGGCCACCGCCTCGCCCGCCGCGCGCAGCTCCGCCCGCGCGTCCTCGCCGAACGCCCTGATGCCGAGCGCGTCGAAGCTCTCCATCGCGGCCCGCAGCGGCGGGCGCGACTCCACCAGGCGGCGCCGGCGCCGCAGCCACCGGCCGTAGGCCAGCAGCAGCCGCGCGCGGTGGAACGGCCAGCGCGACAACCCGCCGTCCAGCGCCCGCCGGTAGAGGGGCTCGGCCGCGTCGTCGGGCGCGACCAGGGGGTGCGCGTAGGCGGCCATGGCCTTCAGGTACGGCGAGCCCGTCCGCCCGGCCAGGGCGTCGAGCCGGGCGAGGTGGTCGCGGGCCGCCTCGTCCCGGCCGGTGCGCACCGCCGCCTCGATCAGGTCCGCGATGCCCAGGTAGCCCACGTGCGGGTGATGGGCGACGTCCGACGGGTCCAGGACCCTCGCCAGCTGCTCGTACGCGTCGCCGTGCTGGTTGCTGACCAGGGCGTGCCTGGCCCGCGCGAACTGGGCGAAACCGAGGATGGACTGGGCGCCCACCGACAGCAGCTCCGCCTCCGTCGCCCGGATCAGCTCGTTCGCCCGCTCCTGCTCGCCGCGCTCGCTGGCCAGCGTCGCCAGCGCCAGATCGGCCACCAGCGCCCACCGGAGCCGGCCCGTGTCGCGCGACAGCCGCGCGGCCTCGTCCGCCGCGGCCGCCGCCAGCCGGTGCTTGCCCAGGTGGATGGCCGCCCACGCCTGCGAGGCCAGCGCCTCGCCGAGCAGCCCGAGCCGCCCCTGCCCGCGCAGCCCCTCCACCGACGCGCACAGGAACGGCCACGACAGGTCGAACGCCCAGATGGCCGTCAGCGAGGCGCCCAGCGCGTGCTGCTCCGCCGGGTCGGCGACCGACTCGGGAACGACGTCCCGCAGCTCGCCCAGCACCCACGCCGCCTCCTTCACCGGGTCCGCGCAGGCCGCGACCGACAGCACCATCGGGTCGCCGTCGCCCCGCTGCAGGCGCCGCGCCGTCTTGACGACCAGGTCACGCGTCTCCTGCGCGGGATTGCCGTACCAGCAGCCGATCGACAACGGCCACAACGCCCGCAACGCCAGCGCGGCGCCGTCGCTCTGGCTGCCGGCCAGCTGGTCGGCCACGTCGGCGAACACCCGCACCCGCTCCGGGCTGTACCAGCTCTCCTCGTTCAACGCCTCCGTCCACAGGATCAGGCGCAGCCGCTCCCCCTCCTCCAGCCTCGCGGACCTCGCCTCGGCCAGCTGGCGGCGCGCCGCGTCCGCGTCGCCCAGCTCGAAGTCGATCTCCGCGGCCCGCAGCAGGAAACGGCCCCTGTTCCCGTCGTCCGCGCTCAGCCGCGCCGCCCGGCGCAGCGCCTCCGCCGCGGCGCGCGGGGCGCCGCGGCCGAGCGCCTTCCGCGCGGCCGCCTCCAGCTCGACGGCCACCGCGTCGTCCTGGCCCGCGCAGGCGGCCGCCCGGTGCCAGGCGCGGCGTTCCCGGTGGCCTTCCAGCGCTGTGGCCAGGGCGGCGTGCGCGGCCAGCCGCCGCGACGGGGCCGCCGCCTGGTAGATCGCGGAACGGATGAGAGGGTGGCGGAACCGCACGTCGTACCCGTGCACCTCGATCAACCCGGCCTTGACGGCGGGCTCCAGAGCGCCGACCGTCAGGTCCGTGCCGTCGAGGAGCTGCGCCGCCTTGAGGATCTCGCCCAGGTCGCCCTCGTCGTCGGCCGCGGCGACCAGCAGCATCGTCCGGGCCTGGGCGGGCAGGCCCGCGGCGCGCGACAGGAACGTGCGCTCCAGACGGCGCGTCACGGGCAGCCACGGCGCCGCCGCCTGCCCGGCACCGTCCCCGCTCAGCGCGGCGGGCAGCTCCACCAGCGCCAGCGGGTTCCCCGCCGCCTCCGCCAGCAGCCGCTCCCTGACGGCCTGGCCCAGGCCGGGGGCGTGCGCGGCCAGCAGCTCGCCCGCCGCCTCGTCACCGAGCCGCCCCAGCTGCAGCTCGGGCAGCCCCACGTCACCCAGCACGCCGTCGTGGCCGTCGCGCGCCGCGAGGAGCATGACCGCCCGCTCGGGGCCCAGCCGCCTGGCCACGAACGTCAGGACCTCGCCGCTCGGCCGGTCGATCCACTGGGCGTCGTCGATGACCAGGACCACCGGCGCGCTCTCGGCCAGGCCGCTGATCAGCTCCAGCGAGGCCAGCCCGACCGCGAACAGCTCCGGCGCGGTGTCCTCCCCCATGCCGAACGCCGCGAGCAGCGCCTGCCGTTGCCGGGTCGTCAGGGCCGAGGCGCGATCGAGGACCGGCCGGAGCAGCTGGTGCAGGCCGGCGAACGGCACCGACGCCTCCGACTGCACGCCGACCGCCGACAGCGCGCGTGCCCCCTGCGCGACGGCGGCGTCCCTGGCCGCGCCGAGCAGGGCGGTCTTGCCCATGCCGGCCTCGCCGCGCAGCAGCAGCGCGGCCCCTGCGCCGGCCAGGCCGCGGGCGACGAGGTCCGCCAGCACGCCCAGCTCGGCGTCCCGCCCGTAGAGCCGCCGACCCTCCCCCGCCCCGCCCGCACCCGGCCCGCCGCCGTGCGCGACCAGGGCGGCGACGTGCGAAGACGACGCGCCAGCAGGAGCGGCCGGAGCCGTGGCGGGCGGGACCGTGACACGCGAGGCAGGAGCGGGTGAGGTCGGGGTTTCGGGACGCGGCGCGGGGCCGTCCGGGGTGGCGGTGGTCGTGCCGGTGGTCGCGGGCATCGCAGTCCTCCTCTTCCGCCCTGCCAGGAATGTGCCGGAACGCGCGTCCCGGACATGGCATCGACGCTACGGCCGGGCGGCCCTCCAGGGCATCGGTCATGTGACCATGCCTGGGCCGCCCCCGCAGGACGCGGCCCCGTATCGGGCCAGCTCAGGGCGGATCGGGGCGGATCGAAGCAGCTCGTTAGCCTGTGCACTGTGGGACTGATCGGAAGGGACCGGGAGATCGGCCGGCTCGAAGGGCTGATCGGGGCGCTCCCGGAGCGTGGTGCGGCGCTGGTGCTGCTGGGTGAGCCGGGGATCGGCAAGTCGGCCCTGCTCGGCCAGGCCGCCGCGATCGCCCGCGGGTCCGGTCTGCGGGTGCTGGCGACGGCCGGGGTGGAGGCCGAGGCGCACCTTCCGTACGCCGGGCTGCACCAGCTCCTGCGGCCGATCCGGGACCACTTCGACGTGCTGCCGCCCAGCCAGCGCCAGGCGTTGCGGGCCGCGCTCGGCCTCGTCGAGTCGAGCGGGCCGGACAACTACCTGGTCGCCCTGGCCGTGCTGAACCTGCTGGCCGAGACCGCCGAGTCCGGCCCGATCGTGCTGATCGCCGAGGACGCGCACTGGCTCGACCCGTCCACGGCCGGGGTGCTGGCGTTCCTGGGGCGGCGGCTGGAGTCGGAGCCGATCCTGCTGCTGGCCTCGGCCCGCACCGGCATGGCGACGTGGCTGGACGGGGCGGGGCTGCCGGACCTGGTGGTGCCGCCGCTGTCGGAGCAGGACGCGGCCGCGCTGCTCGACGCCCACGCGAAGAACCTGCCGGCGGCGGTGCGCCGGCGGCTGCTGTCGGAGGCGCGAGGCAACCCACTGGCCCTGATCGAGCTGCCGGCGGCCGGGCCTGATGTCGTGACCGGGCCGGACGTCGTGGCCGGGTCGTGGTTGCCGTTGACTGCCAGGCTGGAGGAGGCGTTCACGCGGCGGTTCGCCGTGCTGCCCCCGGTCACGAGGGCGGTGCTGGAGGTGGCCGCGTTGAACGACAGCGCCGACCCGCACGAGGCGCTGGCGGCCGCGCGGGCGCTCGTGGGCCGGCCCGTCACGGCTGCCGAGCTCGTGTCGGCCGTCGATGCCCGCCTGGTGACCGTGAGCGAGAGCCGGTTGGCGTTCCATCATCCGCTCATCCGCTCCGCCATTCACCAGGCGGCCGGTCCCGTGCGGCGGCGTGAGGTGCACCGTGCGCTGGCGGCGGTGCTGGCCGAGCGGCCCGATCGGCGGACGTGGCATCTGGCGGCGGCCAGCGACCGGCCGGACGAGGGCATCGCGACCGCGCTGGAAGCGGTCGCGGCCCGGGCGCAGCGCCGGGGCAGCGGCGAGGCGGTGGTGGCGGCGCTGGAGCAGGCGGCGCGGCTGAGCGAGGATCCGGACCGGCGGGCCGACCGGCTGCTGCGGGCCGCGGACGGCGCGGTCGAGCTGGGCCGTCCGGAGATCGTCGACCGGCTGCTCGGCGAGGCCGGCAAGCTGGAGCTGTCGCGCCAGCGGCGGGCCCGGGTGGCGTGGGTGCGGGCGGCGTTCGACGACGGGCTGCGCGGCGGCGGCATGGATGCCTCGGCGCTCGCGGACCTGGCCGAGTCCGTCGCCGCGGACGGGGACGTCGATCTCGCGGTCCGCATCCTGTGGAGCGCGGCGCTGCGGTGCTTCTGGACGGAGCCGGGGATGCCGGCCAGGGACCGGATCGTCGGCGTGGCGGAGCGGCTGCCGCTCGATCCGCTGGACGCGCGGTTGATCGCCATCCTGGGGTACGCGGCTCCGGTCGCGCGGGGGGCGGTGGTCATCGAGCGTTCGCGGCGGCTGCTGGCGCGGGCCGTCCTCGACTCGCGGACGGCGCGGCTGGTGGGCAGCGTCGCGGTGCTCGTCGGCACGTTCGACGTGGCGATCGAGCAGTCGGCGGCGTCCCTGGCGGGGCTGCGCGACCAGGGCCGCCTGCAGCTGCTGGCCCGCGCGCTGGCGGCGCAGGCGTGGGCGGCGGCGCAGCTGGCCGATCTGACGGTGGCGCTGCCGGCGGCGGAGGAGGCGGGCCGGCTGGCCGAGGAGACGGGGCAGCCGTTCCTGCTCGGCCTGGTGCTGGCGACGCAGGCGAAGATCGCCGCGCTGCGCGGCCAGGTCGACCGGGCGGGCGAGCTGGCGGCGGAGGCGGAGCGGCTGGGCACGCGGGTCGGGGCGCGCAACGTGCTGGCCACCGCCCAGCACGCGCGCGCTCTGGCGGCGCTGGCGGAGGGCGACCATCCGCAGGCGCTCGCCCGGCTCCTGCGCATGCACGACGTCACCGATCCCGCCTACCAGCTCGCGCTGAGCTGCCACACGGTCGCCGACCTGGCGGACGCGGCCCTGCACAGCGAGCGGCCCGGGGACGTGGCGGGCGTGCTGGCCCGGCTGGAGGCGGCGGCGCTGGCCACGACGTCGCCGTCCCTGCACGACGGGCTGCGGCTGGCCAGGGCGGTGCTGGCGGGCCACGACGAGGCCGAGGAGCTGTTCCGTACCGCGCTGGCCGCGGACCTGACGCGGCGGCCGTTCATGCGGGCGCGCACGGCGCTGGCGTACGGCGAGTGGCTGCGCCGGCAGCGGCGGGCCACGGAGTCCCGCGAGTACCTGCGCGCGGCCCGTGACCTGTTCGACGCGCTCGGCACCTCGCCGTGGGGCGAGCGGGCCCGGCGGGAGCTGCGCGCGGCCGGCGAGCGCAGCAGCGAGCGGCAGGCGGCCACGAGCGAGCTGCTGACCGCGCAGGAGCTGCAGATCGCGCAGATGGCGGCCGAAGGGCTGACCAACAGGGAGATCGGCAAACGGTTGTACATCTCGCACCGGACGGTGGGCGCCCACCTGGCGAAGATCTACGCGAAGCTGGGCGCCACGTCCCGGGTCCAGCTGCACAACGCGCTCGGCTGACGCGCCAGGTCAGGGCGGCGAGAGCGGCCTCGACGAGGGTGGGCTCGGGCAGGGGCGCGTTGGGCGAGGGCGCGGGCTCGGCAGGGGGCGGGTCGGCGAGGCGCGGGCTCGGCAGGGGCGCGTTGGGCGAGGGCGGGCTTCACGACGGTACGCGCAGGGCCATCACGGCGATGTCGTCCAGGCCGCTGGTGGGCAGGCCGCTGACCACGGCGTCGCAGAACCGGTCCACCGGCTCGCCGGCCAGCGACTCCGCCAGGTGCAGCAGCCGGCCGAGGCCCTCGTCGAGGTGCTCGCCGGGCCGCTCGACGAGGCCGTCGGTGTAGAGGAGGAGGGTGCTGCCCGGCGGCAGCGGCTCCACCGCCGACAGGCGCGCCCCGGAGTGGGGGAAGCCGAGCAGCGGGCTGACGCCGCCCTCCAGGAAGCGGCCCCCGTCGCCGGGGGTGACGAGCAGGGGCGGCGGGTGGCCGGCGGTGGCGTACTCGAGGCGGTAGCCGTCGCCGACCGCTTCCACGCGGGCGTACACGCAGGTGGCGGTCACGTCGTCCGACAGGGACTCCATGGCGACGTTGAGGCGGGTGAGGATCTCGCCGGGCGGTTCGCGGCGGTCCATCGCGAGGGCGCGCAGCATGTTGCGCAGCTGGCTCATGGCCACGGCGGCGCCGAGGTCGTGGCCGGCGACGTCGCCGACGACCATCACGGGGACGCCGTCGGGCAGGATGAAGGAGTCGTACCAGTCGCCGCCGACCTCGGCGGCGGCGGGGCTGGCGCGGTAGCGGGCGACGATGCGCGGGCCGGGCAGGCGGGGCGGCTCGGCGAGCAGGCTGTACTGCAGGGCGAGCGCGATCTGCTGGGCGCGCTGGTAGCGGATGGCCCGGCTGAGGGCGTCGTGGGCGTGGTCGAACATGCGGTTGAGCAGGCCGATGTCGGCCTGGCTGATCGGCGGCCGGTCGCCGCACGTCACGGCGCAGACGACGGCGGGCACGGTGCCGTCGACCACGACCGGCAGCACCAGCACGCTGTTGGCGTCGTTGGCCGTCAGCCACGGCAGCGTGCCGGCGGGGGCGACGTCCGGCGGCGGCGAGCCGGCCGGGAACCTCTTCTGCACGGGGCGGCGGCGCCGCACGGCCTTGACGAAGGTGTTGCCGGCCCGCAACTGCTCCTCGCTGTAGGGGGGCAGCCGTTTCAGGCCGGGGCTGGCGGCGGTGGCCAGGCGTTCGACGATGAACGGCGCGCCGCTGTGCCGCTCGTCGGTGAGGTCGGTGACGAGGTAGACGCCGCAGCCGTCGGCCAGCTCGGGCACGATGACGCCGGTCAGCGCGCCGAGCATCTCGTCGAGGCCGCGCAGCTGCGCGGTGGCGGTGGCGGCGCGGTCGAGCAGGCGCTGGCGCCGCTGCTCCTGCCACTGCTGCTCGATGTCGATGCTGGCGCCGACCCACTCGACCACCTGGTCGTCCTCGCAGATCGGTACGGCGCGGAGCTGGAAGTGCCGGTAGCTGCCGTCGGCGGTGCGCAACCGGTAGACGTGCTCCCACATCTCGGTGACCCGTTTGACGGCCCGCGCCCAGGACCTCACGGTGGCCGGGCGGTCCTCGGGGTGGACCGCCCGCAGCCAGCCCTGCCCCTGGTACTTCTCCCAGGGCATCCCGGTGACCCGCTCCCAGCTCGGGCTGGGCTCGGACACGAAGCCGTCCCCGCTGGTCACCCAGACGATGTCGGCGCTGACGCGGATGAGGCTCTCGTAGCGGCGCAGGATGCGCAGGCGCTCCTCGGCGACGGCCGTCAGCCGGCGGGCGGCGTGGGTCTGCTCGGTGACGTCCATCACGACCACCAGCACGCCGTGCTCGCCGGGGCCGAGGACGACCCGCGACAGGCTGAAGGAGAAGAACCGCTCTCCCGGCGCGCGGCTGCCGGGGATCGCCATGGACGGCTGGGCGCTGCTGGTGGCCGGCTCGCCTGTGGCGTACACGTGGTCGAACAGGGCGCGGTAGTGCGGCAGCACGCTTTCCGTGAACGCCTCCTCGACGGGCACCCCGCCCCGTGGGCCGCTGACCATCGACCGGTACAGCGCGTTGCTGTAGATCAGCCGGTGCTCCGGGCCCTGTGTCACGGCCACCGCCACCAGCGCCGGATCGAGCATGCCGAACGTGAGCCCGCTGCTCCCGCGATCTGCGACCTCCATCGTGACCTCCCCCGACGGTCACAAGCTCTCTCTGGCCTACCCAGGGATGATGCGGCACGAACTCGGAGCCGCTTTCAGGGGCGGTGGGCCGCGGCCGGGACGCGGCCGTGCAGGCGCAGCCCCGCGCCGGGGCTGGTCTCGATGGTGAGGGTGCCGCCGATGGCGCCCACGCGGTCGTACATGTTGGTGATGCCGTGCCCGGTGGGCATCAGGCCGGGGTGGCAGCCGATGCCGGTGTCGGCGAAGTCGAAGCAGAGCCCGTCCCGCTCGTGCAGGTCGATGGTCACGGTGGCCTGCTCGCCGGCGTGCTTGCTGGCGTTCTGCAGCGCTTCCAGCAGGCAGAAGTAGACGTTGATCTCGATCTCGGGCGGGTACCGGCCGAGGCCGGCGGCGCGGATCTCGGCCGGCAGCGGCGAGTGCCGGGTGGCGGCCCGCAGCGCCGCCTCCAGCCCCGACTCGGCGAGCTGCGGCGGGTAGATGCCGTGCGCCAGGTCGCGCAGCTCGGCCTGCGCCTCGCTCAGGTCGGACGAGAGCTGCGCGAGCACGGGGACCGCCTGGCCGGGGTCACCGTCGACCAGCCGCTGGGCGACCCTCGACTGCACGGCCGCGGCGACGAGCCGCTGCTGGGCGCCGTCGTGCAGGTTCCGCTCGATCTGGCGGCGCTCCCGGTCGGCCGCCGCGACCAGGCGGGCCCGCGACTCCTGCAGCGCCTCCGCCCTGGCCACCAGCATCACGTGGTTGTGCCAGGCCAGGTACGAGGCCCGCGTCAGGGCCAGCAGCACCAGGGCGGCGACGACGGCGGTGACCGGCCATGTGGGGGTGAGGCCGATGCCGGGGCTCAGGCGGCCGGCGAGCGTGACGGCCACGGCGACGGCGACCGTACAGGCCATGACGACTTTGAAGCGCCGGCGCGGCAGGAACGCCACCGACAGCAGCACCGGCGACACGCTCACCAGCGTCGCGTACGGCAGCGCGGCCGGCACCATCGCGGTCAGCGTCAGCGCGTAGCACCAGGTGATCGCGGCCGACAGGCCGATGGCGTGCTCGATGCGGTGGCGGCGCACGATCCGCAGCGCCGCCACGGCGAGGGCGGTCACCAGGCAGCAGCCGCCGGCCAGGGCGAGCAGCCAGATCCGGTGCGCGCCGGCGTAGGCGGCGGCGGCGACCGCGCCGGCGCCGAGCGCGACGCCCATGATCGCCAGCAGGCCGGTGACGATGTACTGGTGGGGGTGCGGGTGGGTGCTGCGTTGCAGGGTCGTGTAGAGGCGGGCGATGAGGTGCCAGACGGCGTGCAGCGCGCCGCGCAGCGCGCTGCCGCGCTCCTGGCTGGAGCGCTCCACGCCGGCGCTCTCCAGCACCGATCGCGGCAGGTGCCCGTGCAGGCGCAGCCCGCCGCCCGGCCTGGTGTCGACGGTCAGGGTGCCGCCGATGGCGCCGAGACGGTCGTTCATGTTGATCATTCCGGCGCCGGTGTGGACGAGGCGGGGGTCGCAGCCGGCGCCGGTGTCGCGGAAGTCGAACGACAGGCCGTTGCGGTCCTGGAGGGTGATGACGACCGTGGCCCGCTCCCCCGCGTGCTTGACGGCGTTGCGCAGGGCCTCCAGCAGGCAGAAGTAGATGTTGATCTCGATCTCGGGCGGGTAGCGGCCGATGCCGCTGGCGTGCACGGTGGCGGGGATCGGGGCGTGCTGGGCGGCCGCGCGCAGCGCCGTCTCCAGGCCGTACTGGCCGAGCTGGGGCGGGTAGATGCCGTGTGCCAGGCCGCGCAGCTCGGCGCTGGCCTCCTGGAGGTCGTCCGACAGGCGGGCCAGCAGCGGGCCGGCCCGCCGCGGGTCGTCGTCCAGGAGCCGGCGGGCCTCGCGCGCCTGCTCGGCGGCGGCGGCCAGGCGCTGCTGGGCGCCCTCGTGCAGGTTGCGCTCGATCTGGCAGCGCTCGCGGTCGGCCGCGGCGACCAGCCGGGCGCGCGACTCGCGCAGCGCCTCCGTCCTGGCGACGAGCATGCCGTGGTTCTGCCAGGCTGCCAGCGACACCAAAATCGTGATGAACGGGATGAACGCGATCGCCAGCGCGTCCGTCACCGACTTCGGCATCAGCCGCTCCAGCCCGACCCCTGGCGTCGCGCTGCCCACGACCACCAGCACCGTGCCGACCAGCATCGTCGCGCCGAGCATGGCCGACAGCCGCTCGTGGTTCATGTGCTGCACGGCCACCAGCACCGGCAGCAGCACCGCCAGCGCCAGCGTGCCCAGCGCGAACGGCACCGCCGACGTGACCGCCACGGCCACGATCCAGTTCGCCAGCGCGAAGACGACGACGGCGGCGAAGCGCCGGTAGCGGTGGATGAGGTGGATGGCGCGCAGCAGGAACGCCGCCAGCGTGAGCAGCAGCGCGGCGATGGCGAGCAGCCATCCCTCCCTCCGGACCCCCGCCCACAGGGCCGCCATCCAGACGGCGGCCACCACGACGCCGACCAGGTCCGCCTGGATGTAGGTGCGCAGCCGCTCCCACTCCGGTGCGCCGATCTCGATGATCTCGTGCCCCCGCAGGCCGGCTACGAGCCCGCGTGCCCCCCGTCGCTCCACAACGCCTCCAGTTCGTCGGGGCCGAAGCGGTCCTTGTGCCGATAATGAGCGCCCATCACCATCGCGTCACGAGGCAGATCCTCTGTGTTGTTGACCGACAGCAGCACCACCGTGACGTCCGGATGGCGGCACCTGATCGTCCTGGCCGCCTCCAGGCCGCCCATGCCGGGCATGTTCACGTCCATCAGCACCATCCCGACGGCGTGGTTCCGGAGGAAGTCGAGCGCCTCCTCGCCGCTGGCCGCCTCCCCCGCCAGCTCGAAGCCGTCCACCACCGCGATCACGCCGGTCACGGCCCGGCGGAACGAGGGCAGGTCGTCCACCACCAGAACGCGCACGAGGTGTTGCTCCACACCGCTGATCGTCGCACTCGACCGGCGCCGTGTCGGTGGTGCCACCATCACTATCGCGGCCGGATTTCCCCTCCGCCCGGGCCCGAGTCGAGGAACATGAGGACCGCCTTGACCCTCCGGTTGGTGTCGCGGTCGCCGCGCAGGCCCAGCTTGACGAAGATCGAGTTGATGTACTTCTCCACCGCGCGCTCGGAGACGTTGAACGCGGTCGCGATCGCCAGGTTCGACCGGCCGGCGGCCACCTCGGCCAGTGTCTCGCGCTCGCGCGGCGTCAGGTGCCGCAGCAGGCCGGCGTCGTTGCGGGCCTTGGCCGCCACCAGCGACTCGACCACCACCGGGTCGATGAACGAGCCGCCCGACGCGACCGTGCGCACCGCAGAGATCAGCTCGCCGGGCGCCGCGATGCGCTCCTTCAGCAGGTAGCCGCGCCTGCTGCTGCCCTGCTCGATCAGGGCCAGCAGGTACGTCGGGTCGAGGAACTGCGACAGCACCAGCACCGCCACGTCCGGATGGCCGGCCCTCAACGCCGTGGCCGCCCTGATGCCCTCGTCGCTCATCGTCGGCGGCATGCGGATGTCGGTGACGACGACGTCGGGCTTCTCCTGGTCGACGCACTCCATCAGCGCCTCGTAACCCGAGCAGACGCCGACCACCTCGGCCCCGGACTCGGTCGCGATCAGTGCCTCGATCCCGGCCCGTACCAGCAGGTGATCCTCGGCGATCACCACCCGGAAGGACGTCACGTGGCAAACGGTAGCCCGCCGCCCCACGCCCGCTCAACGGGTGCGGAAAACCGAACCATCGACTCGGGAGCCAGCTTTATCGCCGCAATGCCGGGGGCGGCGCAAACTGGCCCTATCGGCAGCGAACCTGCGAACGGATATGAGGGGTTTCACACAAGAACAAAAACGGAGGGGGAGTGGTGGCCGAAATGCTTCACGTCACCGAGCGAGTATCGCGAATCAGGTCCTGCGTCAGCGGCTGGCTGGCGCGCGCCGACCGGGCGTTGTGCGCGGACCAGGACGAGCGGGCCCGCCAGTACGGGTGGACGGTCACCAAGACGGGGTTCGGCTCGCGGCGCTACCGCGACCCGCGCTTCGACGCGCTGAAGGCGGCCCGGCTCGCCGAGTTGCGGACCGCCAGGAGGCCGGCAGGGGTGGGAGATGATCGCCATGTTCCCGCGTAATCCGCGCCACAACCCGTACCTGCCGGTCGACGACCTGCTCCTGGAGCCGGGGCCGGGGCCGCTCACGCGGCTGTGGCGGTGGCGTACGGAGATCGTGCTGCTCGTGCTCGCGGTGGGGGCCGCGGTCACGATCGTCACGGCGGCGGGGCAGGGCATGTGGTGGGCCACGGCCGCGTTGGCGGGCACCGTCTCCGTGCCCGCCACCGTGCCGGCCGGGCGGAAATGGATTGTGCGGCACTTCTGGTGCCTGTTCTCGCGGCACCGGCTGCAGCGGGTGTGCTCGGAGACGTCCATGCACACGCGGGCGGGGAGAATTCCGCTGATCCTCTGGATAACGCCGACCGCGTTCGGGGAAAGGGCCTACATTCTGCTCCGGGCCGGGATTTGCGCGGACGACTTCGAGGCGTTCGGGGCGGAAATAGCGGCGGCGTGCTGCGCGGCTTCCGTGCGGGTGCGGCGGCACCCGCACCGGGCGCAGTTCGTCACGGTGGACATCGTGCGGCGGGGCACCGCGCCGGACCCGGGCGCGATGGAGGGCGCGCCGGACCCGGGCGCGATGGAAGGCGCGCCGGACCCGGGCGCGATGGAAGGCGCGGGAGACGTGTCAGCAGGACCTGGGGCGGGGACGTGGGGCGACGACGGCGAGCAGGGCGGGAAGCGCCCGCTGGAGCGGCTGCCGGGCTGACCCCGCCCCATCACTCGCGGCGGAGGGGCTCACGCCACCCGAGCCTCCCGCCGCTCCCAGCCTCAGGGCACTCCGGGGCCACCGGGCCGCCCCGGGCCCTGGGGCTCCGGCCACCCGGACGGGTGCGGTTCCGTCCGGGTGGCCGGCGTTTCCCGGACGAAGAGGTCGATCCGGTTCGGCTGTGGATGGAACCGGTGGGCGGGGATGTGCTGTCCAAGCTATGGGCGACGTTCACGCCAGTGTCCCGCCCGCCGCTCGCCTCGCGGGGTGAGCCGCGGTGGCGCAGGAGCCGGCTGACGCCGCGGACGGCCCTTCCCGTCCGCCGCGATTGCTGGGCGTCGCCCCCCGCCAACCCTCCCTGGCCGTGCCCGACATGTACGGATAACGTGGCGTTTTCACCGCGAAGACCGCGCGAACGGAGCCACGATGACCGACGACGACGAACGCTTCCTCCGCAGGGCCATCGAACTCGCTGCCAAGGCGCGGGCGGGCGGCAACCCGCCGTTCGGCTCGCTCCTGGTGGGCCCGGACGGGACGGTGCTGGCCGAGGCGGGCAACACCAGCCTCACCGACGACGACATCACCGCGCACCCGGAGCTGAAGATGGCCCGCTGGGCGGCCCGCGAGCTGGATCAGGATACGGCGGCGCGGACCACCATGTACACGAGCTGCCAGCCCTGCGGCATGTGCGCGGGGGCGATCGAGCGGTCGGGGCTCGGGCGGGTGGTGTTCGCGCTGTCGTCCGAGCAGCTCAACGCGCTCAAGCCGGCCGGCTCGGGCTTCCCGCGGGTGCCGGCGGAGGGGCCGGCCCTGTGGGAGGAGGCACGCGTGCCGGTCGAGGGCTACTACCAGTGAGCCTGATCACGGACGTCATCTGACCGCGCGGCGGCCCGCCCTGGCAAGCCCGTTACGCGAACGTTACGGCGCGTGCACGGCGCCGAACGCGTTCGCGACCACTTGACCTGCGCTTTCACCTTTCCCTGCCTGCTCGCGGGGTTGGCGCGAGATTTCTTCCGGGTTATTGACGAAATAAAGCCGCCTGGGCAGACTCTCCGCATTGCCGCACAACGGCGACCCCCCAGCCGTTGGCAGGGACGCTCCGTCCTGCCCTGGGGCGCGCCCGGCTGCGCCGACGTGGAAGGACATGATTGATGACGGGTTCCGACAACGGGTCGTTCGACCGGCGATCCCTGCTGACCGGCGCGGCGGGCCTCCTGGGAGCGGCGGCGTTGCCCGCGGGCGCCGCCCAGGCCGCCACTTCAGAGACGGCGGGGCGCTATCCGGCCAACTGGCCCGAGCTGGAGCCGTACGGGCTCGCCGACACCCGGCAGGACCTGTGGCCGCGTGCCGACAACTCCTTCGTCCTGCCTCTGGAGCCGCGCCCGCAGGACGAGGAGCTGGGCCGGGTCTGGATGCGCGACACCTACGTCAACTGCTTCCGCGTCGGCGGCCGGCCCCTCTACGTCGCCACCGGCACCACCCGCGTCGCCGGGCTCCCCGCCGCCGCCCCGTGGAACGACGGCATCTACGTGTGGACCGCCAGGTCCCTGCGC
The DNA here is from genome assembly GCF_012034275.1 of Nonomuraea composti. Classification (NCBI taxonomy): domain Bacteria; kingdom Bacillati; phylum Actinomycetota; class Actinomycetes; order Streptosporangiales; family Streptosporangiaceae; genus Nonomuraea; species Nonomuraea composti. The sequence goes on from NZ_JAATEP010000069.1 coordinate 42,651, forward strand.
GGGCCGTGGCGGCTGGCCGACACCACCCGGATCCGGCCGGACGCCGCCAAGGGCAAGGTGTGGTCGCCCGAGTTCGCCGGCGAGAACCGGCCGGGGCGGATGGTCGTGGCACCGTGGCAGGAGTACTGGACCGACGAGGGCCAGTTCGGCAAGCGCGGCAACGCGTGGGCGCCCGAGGTGCACTACTTCCGCGGCACGTGGTACATCGTGGCCTGCATGGGCGACCACTCGCAGAAGGTGGGCTCGTTCATGCTGGTGAGCGAGGGCGGGGTGGAGGGCCCGTACCGGCTGGTGGAGGGCAACCACGACAAGCCGTTCGGCGACCCGTTCATCGGCGGGCCCGGCTGGATCAAGCCGGGCGCCTACCACCACATCGACGGCAGCCTCTACACCGAGGGCGACGACGCGTGGCTGGTGCTGCACAACAACCTGTACGCCAAGTTCAGGGACGACATGGAGGACATCGTCCCGGCCACGAACCTGCCGGCGTTCCGGCAGACGCCGTACGCGCCCGAGCCGTACCTCGAAGGGGCTTACGTCTTCAAGTACGGCGGCAAGTACTACCTGCTGCACGCCGCCTGGAACCGGTCGTCGGTCAACGCCGACGGCAGCACGCGCTACGCCTACGACCCGGCCGGCGCGGGCCGGACGCAGTACCAGTACGACGCCGTCGTGGCCGTCTCGGACACGTTCGAGGGGCCGTACTCCGAGCGCTGGACCGCGGGCGTCGGCGCCGGACACAACAACTTCTTCGTCGACCACAGCGGTCACCTGTGGGCCACGTTCTTCCGCAACCCGAACTTCGGCTACTGGGCGGACCCGGCGCGCGTCGGCGACGCCGCCGTGGCGGGCGTGGTGCGGCTGGAGTGGACCGGCCCGCAGGGCAACCGCCTGTACGTGCAGCGCCGGAAGTAACGGTCAGGTCGCCTTCCCGGCGAGCTCGGGCTGCTCGGGCTGCTCGGGCGGCACGGCTGCGGCGGCCCGCCGTCGCTCCTTCGCCGGTACGGGTGGCGCGGCTGCGGCCCGCCGTCGCCGGGAGGGCTGGAGCTGGGCGGCGACCAGGGCGGCCAGCACGACGACCGCGCCGAGCGCCTGCGCTGCGGTCAGCTCCTGGCCGAGCACGATCCACCCCAGCGCGGTCGCCACGACCGGGCTGAGCAGTCCGAGGAAGGTGACCTTGGTCGCCGACAGCGCCCGCAGCCCCCTGAACCACAGGGCGTAGGCCAGCGCCGCCCCGACGAGCGAGAGATAGGCGTACCCGGCGAGGTTCGCGCCGCTCAGCGTCGCGAGCGGCGCCCCTTCGACGGCGAGCGCGACGGGCACCAGCAGCAGCCCGCCGGCGACGAGCTGCCAGCCGGTGGTGGCCAGCAGCGGCGCGGGCGACTGCCACCGCTTGCTCAGCACGACCCCGGCCGCCATGACGGCGGCGCCGCCGAGCGCGGCGGCCACCCCGAGCGCGTCCAGCCGGGCGTCCGCGCGCAGCACGAGCAGGCTCACCCCGGCCACGCCCGCCACCGCGGCCACCATGGTCCGCACCGTCAGCCGCTCCCCGAGCAGCCCGGCCGACAGCAGGGCGACCAGCAGCGGCTGCACGGCGCCGACGGTGGCCGCCACCCCTCCGGGCAGCCGGTACGCCCCCACGAACAGCAACGCGAAGAACACCCCGATGTTCAGCGCGCCCAGCACCAGCGCCCGCCACCACCAGCTGCCCTGCGGCAGGCGGCGGGTGAGGGCGACGAGCAGCAGGCCGGCGGGCAGCGCCCGGAGCACCGCCGCCAGGAGGGGGCGGCCGGGCGGCAGCAGCTCGGTGGTGACGAGGTAGGTGGTGCCCCAGATGGCGGGGGTCAGCGCGGTCACGAGGACGAGGCCCAGGCGATTTCTTAGCACTAAGACAAAGTATCTCAACGCTAAGGTATTTGTCACGCGATTTACCTCACCGCTAAGACATCGGTAGGCTGGGGCGGTGGCCGATCATGTCGAACTCGTCCTGAAGCAGTGGCACGACCAGCGCCCCGACCTCGACGTCTCCCCCATGGGGGTGATCGGGCGGCTGTCGCGGCTGCACCGGCTCATCGACGCCGAGCTGTCCCGGACGTTCGCGGCGCACGGCCTCGACCGGGCCTCGTTCGACGTCCTGGCCACGCTGCGCCGCAGCGACCCGCCGCACCGGCTGACACCCGCCGAGCTGATGCGCGCCTCCATGATCACCTCGGGTGCGGTCACGCAACGCCTCGACCGGCTGGAGGCACGCGGCCTCGTGACGCGCAGCCCCAGCGCGTCGGACAAGCGCGTCGTTCACGTGACACTCACTGAGGAGGGGTACGCGCTGATCGAACGCGTGCTCCCCGATCACATCGAAACGGAGCACCGGGTGCTGGCCGCGCTGGCCCCGGAACGGCGCGAAGCCCTCGCCGGAACGCTGCGCGACCTGCTGGAATCCCTGGGCGACACGACGGACCCGATCTGACGCGCCGCATGACGGGCGGCGGGCCGGCGGCGTCGCGGGGACGCTGCCCGTGGCGCCGCGTTCGGCGAGGTGGGGTCAGCTCGGCCGACGGCCCCTGGCGTCGCGGGTCGGCGACGTGGCGTCAGCGCGATCGGCGCCCCGTACCCCGGCCCTGGTCCCCGCCCTGGCCTCGGCCCCGCCCCTGAGCCCGGCCCCCGCTCGCGCCCTTGCCTCGGCTCGCGCCTTGGGCGGGCCGTCCGGTGCCGGCCGGTCGGCGCTGCCCCGCGCCCCCGCCGCCGTCCGTCCAATGGGCGGGCCGGGACAGCGAGCCGGGCAGCCGGGTGGCGGAGTCGCCCCGGGCCGCGTTCACCTGCGCCTGCGTCAGGAAGACGGAGCCCGTCAGATCGGCCCCCGACAGGTCCGCGCCCCGCAGGTCGGCCCCGATGAGGTCGGCCTGCCGCAGGTCGGCGCCCCGCAGGTCGGCCCCGATGAGGTACGCCCCGCGCAGGTTGGCCCCGCGCAGGTCAGCCCCCTTCAGCCGGGCGCCGATCAGGTCGGCCCCCCGGCGTTCCTTGCCCTTGAGCCCCGCCCGCGCCAGCTCGCTCGCCCGCAGCAGCAGCTCGTTGACCTCGCCCCGGTGGGCGGCGACGTCGAGCTTTTCCAGCGCGTCGGCGCCCTGCCGGGTGAGCCGCTCGGTCTCGTCGAGCGCGGCCCGCAGCGCGTCGTGCAACGGCCGCGCCGCCTCCAGGGTCAGCGCCTCGGCGAGATACCACAGCAGCTCGTGGAGCTGCCGCATGACGGGGAAGACGGCGTACATCTGCCGCGCCGTCGCCGGCTCCTCGCGCCAGCTGCGCCCCTCGTACGTGACCTGCGAGACCTTCTGCCCGGCCCCGAAGCAGTCGAAGACGGTGCAGCCGGGGAACCCGCGCTCCCTGAGCTGCGCGTGGATGGAGCAGCGGAAGTCGTCACGCAGGTTGTGGCAGGGCTGCCCGCCGGCCTTGTCCACGGCGAAGTCGGCCGAGGCCGCGAACGGCAGCGCGACGCAGCACAGGCCGAAGCAGCTCTCGCAGTCGGCCAGCAGGCCGAGCTCTCGCGGGTTCGTGACGTGCTCCTTCTCGCTCCTTCTCACGGACGGGCAGATCAAGGGTACTCAAGGATGGACGTACGGCGTCGTCGTGGTGAGCTCGGCGAAGCCCAGCCGCAGCAGGATGGGGCGGCTCTGGTCGGAGGCGTCCACCTGCAGATACTCGTAGCCGCGCGCCACCGCCTCGCGGGCCCGGTAGGCGACCAGCGCCCGGTAGACGCCCCGGCCGCGCCACTCCGGCACGGTGCCGCCGCCCCACAAGCCGGCGAACCGGGTGCCCGGGTGCAGCTCCATGCGGGCGGCGCTGACGGGCACGTCGCCGGCCATGGCGACGACCGCGACGACGGTCCCGGCGGCGAGCTGGGCGAGCAGCCTTTCCCTGATGCGGACGCGGGCGGCGCCCCCGAAGGCCGCGTCGTGCACGTCGGCGACCAGCTCGACGCCGTCCTGATCGGTCACCGGGACGAGCCGGATCCCCTCCAGGGCGGGCGCGGCGGGCAGGTCGGCCGCCCTGGCCACCATGAGCGTCTCGGCCGGCTCGGGGACGAACCCGGCGGCCAGGAGGCGGTCACCCAGGTCGGCGGGCCGGTCGTGGCCGTACAGCTTCCACTCGAACGAACGCCCCAGCGCCCCGAACCGCCGCACCTGCGCGGCGATGGCGGCGTCGGCGTCCTGCCCGGTGCTCAGGCCGGACCAGAGGACGCCGTTCCAGCCGTCCTCGGGCCCCACCTGCCGGACCACGCCCCCGTCACGCTCGACCACCGCCCCCGGCTCGCCGGCGACGGCCTCGCGCCGCAGCTCCCGATCGAACGCGGCCAGCACCTCATCACGATTCACCGGGACACCCCACCACCGGCGCCACTCCCCCGGCAACCGGTTTTGTCCCTTGTGAGGGGCTCGCCTCTCAGCTCCCGTAACGCCGCTGCCGGGCCGCGAAGCTGCGCAACGCGCGCAGGAAGTCGATCTCCCGGAACGCCGGCCAGAACGCCTCACAGAAGTACAGCTCGGAATAGGCGGACTGCCAGAGCAGGAAGTTCGACATGCGCTGCTCCCCGCTGGTCCTGATGACCAGGTCGGGGTCGGGCTGCCCGGCCGTGTAGAGGTGGCGGGCCACGTCGTCCACCGTCAGGGTCGAGGCCAGCTCCACCATGGACTGGCCGGCCTCGGCCCGCTCGTACAGCAGCTCGCGCAACGCCTCGATGACCTCCTGCCGGCCGCCGTACCCGATGGCCAGCGTGAGATGGAAGCCGGTGTCGCAGGTACGGGTGGCCTCGACGGCGCTCTTGAGCGCGCGGGCGGTGGTGTCGGGCAGGATGTCGAGCATCCCGGCCACGTGCACCCGCCAGCGCGCGTCGGGCCGGTCGAAGTGGTCGGCGACCATCTGCTCGATCACCCTCAGCAGGAACGCCACCTCCTCGTCGCCGCGCCGCTGCAGGTTCTCGGTCGAGCACAGGAACACGGTCAGATGCTGGATGCCGAGCCCTTCGCACCAGGTCAGCACGTGTTCGATGTGGTCGGCGCCGTACTTGTGGCCCATGCTCGGGTTGGCCATGCCCATCTGCTTGGCCCAGCGCCGGTTGCCGTCCATGATCAGGCCGACGTGGCGGGGCAGGGGGCCCGCCATCACCTGACGGCGCAACCGCCGGGCGTAGAGGGAGTGAAGGAGGTCGATCGTCTGCACCTTCCAAGGATGGCGCGGACGGCGCCCCGGAACCTGATCTTTCCCGATTTCTGACCCATAAGCTCTCCGGCGTCCTCCCTGCCGAGCCATGACGGACAGGGACCCGCTCGACCGGCGTGCCGAGGTCCCGCACGGGCCCGTTCCCCCGGCCCTGACCGCCCGCCCCGCGCGAAAGTGTCCAGTGAAGTGGCCCTCGCTCCCGGCAAATTACGGAATGTCCATGTGCTGGCGGGACATCTCTTTCACCCGGATTAGTGAAGTGGAAAGGAATTCAACGGCGGACACCCCTGGAAAAAGGAGGTACGGCACGAGCACACGCCAGGGCCCGTCCACGCCACGACGCCACGACGGTGGGGCGGGACGGCCGAAGCCGCTGGTGGAATCGCGCTGATTCCGTGAACTCGACATTCTCGACAAGCCCTGCCGGTCGCACTGCGGTTCGGTAAACTGCGACATCCGTCTGCGGGAATTAAACCGTTCCGGCGCCGAACCATCGGCTCTTCTCGCAGTCAACTCACCATGTGGAAGTGTGTGGCCGCGCCGTTGTCACACCGGCCGCGGGAAAGTGAGGATGCTGTGAGTGTTCGTCCGGTGCACACGGTCGAGGTTCCCGTGGGTGACGACGGCGATGACGTGGTCCGGGTGCAGATCCGTGAGGTGGACGAAGCACTCGTCCGGGTCGGCAGGGGCGGCGGGACCGTCGTACGGGCCGAACGCTCGCTCGGCCGGATGCTGGAGACCGTGCGGCCCGTGGCGGAGAGTTTCGTCACGCGGTTCCAGGGGCTGGTGAACGCGCCGGACGAGATGGTGCTGGAGTTCGGGGTCTCCCTGTCGGCCGAAGCGGACGTCGTCATCGCGAGTACGGCAACCGAGGCCAACTTCTCGGTGAGCTTGACGTGGAAGCGCGAGCGGCCGGGCACGCCGGGCGAGTGACCGCCGGCGGCCGGCAGCGGCCCCGGGGGGTTGGAGGAGGCTGATGGCGGAGACGGCGTGGGCCTGGCCGGGCGGCCCGCACGAGGCGCTGGCCGCGGCGGTCGTCCGGATCATGGGGCGGCACGACGCCCTGGGCGGCGCGGGCTTCGTCATCGCGCCGAGCCTGGTGCTGACCTGCGCCCATGTGGTGTCGGACGCGCTGGAGCGGCCCCGGCAGGAGCCGGTCGCCGAGGGGACGCCGGTCGTGGTGGAGTTTCCGCTGTCCGAGCCTCCGGCCGGCGGTGACGCGCGCCCGAGATGGCCGGCCGTGGTCGAGACCTGGGTGCCCATCAGGGCCGACCGGACCGGCGACCTCGCCCTGCTCCGCCTGCCGGAGCCGGTCCCCGGCGCCCGCCCGCTCGCCATGGCCGATCCCGGCGCGGTGGGGGGCGGCCAGGTACGCGTGGTCGGATTTCCGCGTGACGCGCCGGGCGGCGACTGGTTCGAGGGCAGGCTCGGTGGCCCGACGAGTGAGGGCTGGATGCAGCTGTCCAGGGCACACGGGCAGACCGTGCACGTCCGGCCGGGCTTCAGCGGCAGCCCCGTCTGGGACGACGCGCTGAGCGCGGTGATCGGGCTGGTGGTGGCCGCGCAGCCGGTGGGCGACGCGCAGCAGGCGTACGCGCTGCGGACGAGGACGATCGTGCGGGAGATCCCGGCACTCGGCCACTTGATCCGCCCGCCCTCCCCGTTTCGCGGGCTGAAGCCGTACGAGGAGGGCGACGCCGACGTCTTCTTCGGCCGGAAGGAGGACGTCGACACGGTCGTGACCGTCCTTTACCAGGCGCGCACCGTCACGATGTACGGGCCTTCGGGCTGCGGCAAGTCGTCGCTGGCCCTGGCCGGTGTGGTGCCCCGGGTCCGGGCGGATGGGCACGACGCGCTGGTGTTCAACGCGGGGCGGATCTCGTCGATGCGCTCCGCGCTGGCCACCGAGCTGTACGAGGCCGTCAGGTCGGGACGCTACGGTCCGGCCCGCGTGGACGGCGCCGGCCAGATCGAGAAGTGGCTCGCGGACAAGGGGCTCGCGGACACGCTCCACGGCGTGCGCGGCACCACCGCCGGCGAGCTGATCGTCGTCCTCGACCAGGCGGAAGCACTGCTGAACCGTACCCCGGCCGAGCTCGACGAGCTGACCGACCTACTGTTCGCCCGCGACGGCGGCGCCCGCGTCCTGGTCATGTTGCGCTCCGACCTGGTGGACGCGGTGCTGCGGCATCCTCGCCTGGGGCCGGCGCTGCTCGGCGGACGGACGTTGCCGCTCACTCCCATGTCGGCCGGGCAGCTCGAGGAGGTGATCACCAAGCCCGTCGAGCGGCTCCCTGCCGTGCGGTACGAGCCGGGGCTGGCCCGCCGCATCCTGGACGACGCGGGCGGCGAGCCGGGCGTCCTGCCGCTCCTCGGTTTCGTCCTGCAGCAACTGTGGGACCAGCAGGACGGCGGTTACCTGCGCAACGCGGCGTACGAGCGGCTGGGGCGGGTGTCGGGCGCGCTGGAACAGCACGCCAAGCAGACGTGGAGCGGCCTGTTCACGGGCCGTCCAGAGCAGGAGGAGGCGGCTCGGCGGCTGCTCACCAAGCTGGTGCGGATGCTGCCCGACAGCCAGATCCTGCTGCGTCGCAGGCTCACCCGTGACGAGGTGGACGAGACCCAGTGGGAGATCGCGGCGGCGTTCGCCAAGGAGCGGCTGCTGGTGCTGCACGGCGGCGAGGGCCGGCCGGAGAGCGCCGAACTCGCCCATGAGGCGTTGATCACGGCCTGGCCCATGCTGCGTGACCAGGTGGACAGGGACAGGAGGTTCCTGGCCGGGCAGGCGGAGCTGGAGCAGGACGTGCGGCGCCGGCAGCGTGGCGGGCCGTTGCTGACCGGCGCCCAACTTGCGGCGATCGATCAGTGGGCGGGCGGGCGCGAGGACGACCTGACCGAGGAGCAGCGGCGGTTCCTGGCCTCGTCCCGTGAGCAGGCCCGCACCGAACGGCGGCGCAGGCGTACGGCGTGGTTCACCCTGGCGGTGGTGCTCGTGCTGATCGTCGCCCTGGCCACCTTCGGTATCGTCCAGCGGCAGGTCAGCGCCGTGCAGGCGGGCGAGAACGCGTCCCGGATGCTGGCGAGCTCCATCGAGGACATGCTGGAGGGCGACCCGGGGCTGGCCGCCCTGGCGGCCGTCGCCGCCTACGAGGTCGCGCCCACGCAGGAGGCGACGAACGCCCTGCTGCAGCGGTACGACCAGCTCAAAGATGCCGCCTGGATGCTGGCGGGGTTCGAAGGGCTGATCATGAACACCGCGATGAGCGCCGACGGCAAGGTCCTGCTGGGGACGTCCGTGGGCGGCCGCGGAACGCTGTTCGTCCGCCACGCCGGCGGCAGGGTGCTGCGCAGGCATCTCGGCCTGCCGGGCAACCTGGCCTTCCCGCTGATCAGCAGGGACGGCCGGCGCATCGCTTACGCGCGGGACGGCAGCGACTCGATGTTCTGGCATGACATACGCCATGCCGAGAACGACATCATCGTGGGGCCGGCTCACCAACTGCCCGGTGCCGCACCGCAGAAGTTCGCCAGCGGAGGGCGGGACGGCAGCCTGAACATCGTCTCCTTCTCACCGAGCGCCGAGCGGATCGCGACGGTGACGTTCGACGGCCGGCTGCGCGTGTGGGACCTGAGGACCCAGCGGCTCCAGAACCTGCCGAAGCGCTTTCCCGGCCTGCTGCAGGTGTGGTTCGGCCCTGATGAGCACACCCTCGTGGGCGCGCGGCTTCATGGCCCGAACTCCCTGGTCTCCCTCGACCTGCGCACCGGGGCCGTGCGCGAGTTCGAAGATCGGCGCGGCAGGTCGGTGCCGAGTTCGGTGGAGACCGCGCTGTCGGGTGACGGCGGCGTCCTGACCGTGTGCCGCAAACCCTATGACGGCGGCAAGGCCGTCTACCGGGTCATCCGGGTGTCCGACGGGCGGGAGCTGGCCCGTTACGTGTCCACCGCCGCCTACAGCTCGTGCCGGCGCCCCGCCATCTCTCCGACCGGTGATCACGTCGCCGTCAACGAGGGAGACGGCGTGTGGATGCTCGTCGGGGCCGGGAAGGGCACGCCACCGCGACGGCACACAGGGCCTGTCATCTCCTACACCGGCGTGGTCGGCCCCTTGCTGGGCACGCCGGCCGACCCTGTCGTGGTGCACCGCGACCGGGTCAGCGTGACCGGCTGGGAGCTGCGCGCCGATGACGGGCTGGCCGCGTACAGCCCGCCGGCGCTGCTCGGTGCAGGGCGCTCCATGGTGGTTCGCATCGGCAAGGTCGACGGCAAGGCCGCCGACCGGCTGGCCGTGCTGGAGACAGAGGGACGAGGGAGAACGCTGGCCGAGGTGCCCATCCCTCCCGCGCCCCGTGACCGGGATCGGCTGCTGGCCGTCAACCAGGCCGAGACTCTGGTGGCCGACGTGTCCGACCTCAACAAGATCACTGTTTACGCTCTCCCGGACCTGCGCGAGGTCATCTCGTTCACCGCCGGTACGCCTCCGCGTGGCGAGGACGGGCTCCAGGAACCGGT